>JAYTBZ010000169.1:0-8567 GCA_043736705.1 Flavobacterium sp.
AGGATTTCTTTTATCGGTATCCAAAGCTTCTGCTTTTGCTTTGCTTTCTTTATTGGGTTTCAAACCAATATCACCAAAGATGTTCTGAGACAACCAAAACTGTAACATTCCAAAGAACATAAATATTCCTGCTAAACCAAACCCGTATGTCCATCCTACTTTTTCACCTAAATAACCGCATAATAAAATCCCAAAGAACGCGCCAGCATTTACACCCATATAAAACAATGTATATGCACCATCTTTCTTTTCAGGACGATCTTTATACATTTCAGATACAATAGAGGTCATGTTTGGTTTGAAAAAACCATTTCCAAAAACCAATAATACCAATCCTAGATAAATAGAAAATTCTGTTTCAACAGCCATAGCAGCGTGACCTAAAGTCATCAAACTCGCACCCACAACTACTGCCCATCTAAAACCAATTACTTTATCCGCAAAATAACCCCCCAACATGGTGGATAAATAAACCAAACCTACATACGATCCAAATAATGCAGAAGCATTTTCACGAGTCCATTCCCATCCACCATCAGTAAAAGAAGCGGTTAAAAATAATATCAATAAGGAACGCATTCCATAGAATGAAAAACGTTCCCACATCTCTGTGAAAAACAAAACGAATAGTCCAGCTGGGTGTCCTAAAACGGTACTTTTAAAAAATTGATCTGTAGTGTTTTGACTCATAATATTAATTGTTTAATTCTTTATCTACTCCGTGCATTAATTTTTTTATTACTGGCGAAAGTACTAATAGTAGTAGTCCGAAACCAAGTCCTGTGTAAAATAAATATTCAAAAAGCACTAAATAACTCTGTTTTGCTAAATTCAAATCAGGTGCTGTACCATTTGAAGTATCTACAGAAGCTATATTTGCTAAAATGGAAGCAATAAATTCTGAACTGGCTGTTGCCAAAAACCAAACGCCCATCATGAAACCAACTATTTTTGCTGGTGATAACTTAGTCACTGCAGAAAGCCCTACTGGTGACAAACTCAGCTCTCCACATGTATGCAAAAAGTAGGCTAATATCAACCAAATAGCAGCTACTTTACCAGTACCAGAAAGATTTATTCCCATGACTAATGCTCCAAAACCTAAACCGACTAAAGCTAATGCTAAAGCAAATTTTACGGCCGTATTCGGATTATATTTTCCTAAATTGGGCCATATCCAAGCAAAAACTGGTGCCAACAAAATAATAAATAAGGCATTAAAACTTAAGAATTGTCCAGCAGATACTTCATAACCAAATATAGTTCGGTCTAGTATTCGGTCCGCAAATAAATTCATAGAGGTATACGCTTGTTCAAACAATGCCCAGAACACAATGGTAAATACAATCAAAATGGTTAGAGCTATCAATTGATGACGTGCTTTACCATCTAAATGTGTAATGGCATAGTAGACAATATATACAAATGAAATCCCACCTGCAATTTTTAAAGCCCAAGAAACCGCATCGTGATTTTGAACCATTTGCCAAAACAATACTGTAGACAATACACTTCCAATATAAATTAACCATTCATTCTTAAGTCCGAATGATTTTAGTTCTAAAAACGATGCGTTGTTCGATTCTCCTTTTCCCTTCAACAATTCTCTACCTGAAATAAAAGTTAGCAATCCAAAAAACATTCCAACACCTGCAGCACCAAAACCATAACTCCATCCGTATTTTTCCCCTAGCCATACACAAATTAGCGTAGCCATAAAAGAACCTAAATTGATTCCCATGTAAAACAACGTAAATCCAGAATCCCTTCTTTTATCACCTGTTTCGTAGAGCTCGCCTACTAATGATGAAATGTTTGCTTTTAGAAAACCAACGCCAACAATTATTAACGATAAAGAAAAATAAAATATTTGTAAGGCAGTATTGTCTCGCGTAATCTCACCTGTTATAGATTGAGTTGCGGCATTCCCTTCATAAGCCATGCCTATATGACCCAATACCAGCATAATTCCACCAAAAACAATTGCTTTTCTAAATCCTAAATATTTATCGGCTATAAAACCACCTATTACTGGAACGGCGTACACTAAAGCAGCATAACTACCTATCAATAAATTCCCAGAAGTATCTGAAAACAAATGGTACTTTGTCAGATAAAAAATCAACAAAGCTTTCATACCATAAAACGAAAATCGTTCCCACATTTCGGTAAAAAACAATATAAAAAGCGCCTTTGGATGTCCAAAAAATTCTTCTTTATTCAATGCATCGTTCGTCATAAATCGCTATTATAAATTTTCTTTAATAAAATTGGTCATTTTGGTGTACAATTGAATTCTGGTTTTACCACCATAAATACCATGATTATTGTCTGGATAAATTTGAGAATCGAATTGTTTGTTGGCCTGAATCAAGGCTTCCATCATTTGCATGGAATTTTGAACATGTACATTATCATCTCCTGAACCATGAATCAAAAGGAATTTTCCTTTCAATTTGTTCACATGGTTTATTGGTGAATTGTCATCGTAACCGTTTGCATTTTCTTGCGGTGTTTGCATGTAACGTTCCGTGTATACACTATCATAAAAACGCCAGTTGGTAACCGGAGCTACTGCAATTGCCATTTTAAAAACATCACTCCCTTTCAAAATACAATTAGACGACATAAATCCTCCATACGACCAGCCAAATATACCAATTCTAGATTTGTCAATAAATGCGTAATTCCCTATTATTTTTGCAGCGTCAATTTGATCCTCTACTTCGTATTTTCCTAACTGCAATTGCGTTACTTTCTTAAACGCAGCTCCTTTAAAACCGGTTCCGCGTCCGTCAACACACGCCACAATATATCCTTGTTGTGATAACATCATAAACCAGTAATCATCTGTACTATTCCATTCGTTGTTTACTTGTTGTGAACCTGGACCTGAATATTGGTACATGAAAACAGGATATTTTTTAGTAGGATCAAAATCTTTAGGTTTAATCATCCAAGCATTTAATTCATTTCCTTTTTCCGTTTTTAAAACAAAAAATTCTTTAGAAGGCAAATTATATCCTTTCAACTTTACTGCTAATGCTTCATTGTTTTCAATAACCTGAACTTGTTTACCCGCTTTGGCTTCGTTCAAAGTGTAGGTTGTAGGTTGTGAAGCACTAGAAAAAGTATTGATGTAGTATTGAAAATTAGGGCTAAAAGTCGCTGCATTTGTTCCTATATTTTGAGACAAACGCATTTTATTTTTCCCGTCTAGGCCTACTCTGTAGACGTCTCTATTAATAGAACCATTTTCTACAGATTGATAAAAAACTGTATTTGTCTTTTCATCTAAACCATAGTAATTTGTTACTTCCCAGGCACCTTTGGTCAGTTGATTTTTCAGTTTTCCGTTTTTATCGTATAAATAAATATGATTAAAACCATCTTTTTCAGAAGTCCAAATAAAACTGTTGTCTTTCAAAAAAGTTAAATTATCAGTTACATCAACGTATGCTTTATCTTTTTCATTTAAAACTACTTTAACAGCACCTGTATTCCCATCAACAAAAACAAGGTCTAAATTATCTTGGTGACGATTTAAAACTTGAGCTGATAACGTATTGGCATCGTTCGTCCATTTTAATCTGGCGATGTAAAAATCTTTATAATTTCCAAGATTTATGTTTTTTATTGTATTCGAACTTACATCATAAACATGTAACGATACTACTGCGTTCTTTTCACCTGCTTTGGGGTATTTAAATGTTTGCATCGTTGGATACAAGTCTTTACCAAACATAGACATCGAAAATTCTGGAACCTGACTTTCATCAAAACGTATATAGGCTACTTTCTTGCTATCAGTGCTCCAATCAAACGCTTTTACAAACGCAAATTCCTCTTCATATACCCAATCCGTAATACCATTAATAATACTGTTTTTTTGTCCGTCTCTAGTTATTGGACTGGATATAGCAGTAGTTACATCGTATACAAACAAATTATTTTCTTTGGCGTAAGCTATTTTTTTTCCATCTGGAGAAAAGGTTGGTTCTTGAACTTGAAAATCGAATAGTTTCTTTAGTTTTTTATTGGCGATATCATATAAATAATAATCTGCAGTAAAGGAGTGACGGAAAATTTGATTGGTGTTGCAAGCGATTAAAATCAATTTTTCAGTAGCATCAAAAGTGTAACTATCAATCCCCTTCGCCAACTCTTTGTGTGTCTTGGTATCAATTAGTGTAGACACTTTTTTTAAAGTCGCAAAATCATACAAATCAATCTGCATGCTTCTACTCTGTCTGTCTGCATTCAAGAACGTATATTGATTTGTATTTATCAAGGACTGTAATTCATCCATACCCTTTGCTCGAAATGTACCGTTATACATTTCATCAATTGTGATTTTTTGTTGACCCACAACCGTACAACACAAGAACAAAAATAATATTATAATTTTTTTAGAATACATGATAAATATTTAAAGATAAAAACCGTCAATTTTAGTGAAAAAATTACAATTAATGGTCATTTTATATGTTAAATGTAAAAAGCATGATTCACAAAAACCTTATACTTCAACAAATTTGATTGTAAATAAAAGGGCTAAAACCGTATATTTGCAACCAATTACACCATAATCGACTGAGAATGAACAAGGCTATTAGCGGATTTTCTAAATTATCCAAAGAAGAAAAAATAAAATGGATTGCCAATGAATATTTTTCATCACCTACGGAAGCCGTTGCCTTGTTGAAAAACTACTGGAATTCTGACGAAAAACTACAGCAATTACACGATGAATTCATCGAAAACACTATTACTAATTTCTATATTCCGCTTGGAGTTGCTCCTAATTTTCTCATTAACGGAAAATACAGCACCATTCCCATGGCCATTGAGGAAAGTTCCGTGGTTGCAGCTGCCTCAAAAGCAGCTAAATTTTGGTCTACGCGTGGTGGCTTTAAAGCAACAGTTCTCAATACTGAAAAAATAGGACAGGTTCATTTTATGTACAAAGGAGATGTTTCTAAACTGAATTTGTTTTTTGCCCAAAACAAAAATAAATTCTTTGCAGAAACAGAATCTATCACCGCAAATATGCAAAAGCGTGGTGGTGGAATTTTAGACATTGTCCTAAAAGATAAGACCAATCTACTGCCAAATTATTTTCAACTACATGCCACTTTTGAGACCAAAGACAGCATGGGTGCCAATTTCATCAATTCGTGTTTAGAACAATTTTCTAAAACATTAAAAACAGAAGCACACAGTTATTCCTTGTTCACTGAAACGGAAAAAGAGATTGAAGTTGTGATGAGTATTCTATCTAATTATGTACCAAATTGCATTGTAAGAGCCGAAGTATCTTGTCCAGTTGCTGACTTGGAAGATAAAAACATTCCCAATGCTCCAGAATTTGCAACAAAATTTGTTCAAGCAGTTCAAATCGCTGAAATAGAACCGTATCGCGCCGTAACACATAATAAAGGAATTATGAATGGTGTAGATGCCGTAATTTTGGCAACCGGAAATGATTTCCGTGCCGTTGAAGCAGGGATTCACGCCTATGCGGCTAGGAATGGAAAATACACGAGTCTTTCCCATGCTAAAATCGAAAATGATATTTTTACTTTTTGGATAGAAATTCCTCTGGCATTGGGAACTGTTGGTGGCTTAACTTCTTTACATCCATTAGTAAAATTATCATTGGAAATGTTAGAAAAACCATCTGCTCGCGAATTGATGCAATTTGTAGCTGTGGCTGGGTTGGCACAGAATTTTGCTGCATTACGCTCTTTGACTACCACTGGAATTCAAGAAGGACACATGAAAATGCATTTGAATAACATTATCAATCAGTTTGAAGCCACTGATGCAGAACGCCTTATGATTCAGAAACATTTCAAAAAAAATCCTGTATCGCACAACGCAGTAGTCACGTTTATTAAAGAATTGAGAAAATAAATTAATCCTGAAGCATTGAATAAAAGATTGCTTCGTTCCTAATGTAGATAATGAAAAAAAAATTTTACAGCAACGGCAAACTTTTAATCACGGGTGAATATCTTGTTCTTGATGGCGCCTTGGCTTTTGCATTACCAACAAAAAAGGGTCAAAATCTCATGATTGAAGATGGAAGCAATAACGAAATAATTTGGAAAAGCTATGACGCTGATGGCAGTATGTGGTTTGAAGACATCTTTTCATTTACTGCTATTTCTAATGGACTACTTGATGAAAACGAATCTATCAAAGCTACATTAATTACCATTTTGCACGAGGCGTACAAACTAAATCCAGATTTTATTACAAATTCAAACGGTTACTGTATCATCACCGAGCTTGGGTTTCCTAAAAGTTGGGGACTTGGAACTTCATCTACGTTGATTAACAATATTGCACAGTGGTTGCAAATTGATGCTTTTACATTGCTTAAAAACAGTTTTGGTGGCAGCGGTTATGATATAGCCTGCGCACAAAATGACACTCCTATTTTATACCATTTAGATCAAGGCGTTCCAACTATTAAACAAATTACTTTTAATCCTGAATTTACTAATCATTTATACTTTGTATATCTAAATAAAAAACAAAGCAGCAAAAATGCTATTGCAGCATACGAGATGAATAAGCAAAATAGTTTGGCTAAAACTATTAGTAATAATAACGCTATAACTGCTCAAGTGTTAGAAGCTAAAACTATCCAATCATTTGCTTCAGCACTGCAAAAACACGAAATTGCAATGAGCATAATTTTAGAAACGGCTACCATCAAAGAATCGCTATTTTCAGATTTTAGTGGCGTCATTAAAAGTCTTGGTGCTTGGGGAGGCGATTTTGTACTGGCACTTTCTGAGGACTCTCCAGCAGAATATTTTGCTGCCAAAGGATATGAAACTATTGTAGCTTACAAGGACATGATTTTGAGCTAGTCTTATCATTTAGTTAAACCCCCCTTTTTTTCAGCTGGAGACGTCTAAAACGCGAGAACAACAGCATTACGATACTTATAGTTTGAATATGTAATAGAAAACTAATGGCGATACTACTTAAAAACGAACAATACAAAAAATCCCGATGCATTTAAACGCATCGGGATTTCTATTTGAATTAATTACCTTCTAAAAAAATTAGTAACTAAAATCTATTCTGTTATCTTCAATTTTAGCGTTAGCTTTCAATGCAGGAATTACTCTGTTTGCATCAGAAGCACTTTGCGCTTTTAATTTCGTTACATAAGAAGCGTGGCTTTTTAAAACTGGCGCTTTTATAGTACTCACGTTTTTTACAACATAAACACCGCTATTTCCTTCAATTGGTGCAGATAATGTATTAGCTGCAAGTGCGAATGCATTACCCACTACTTTTGCCTCTGGACCAACGTTTGGCAACATTGTATTTTCCATCGTTAAATCTGTAGCTTGCTGCACCGTTCCTCCTACTGCTTTCGCAATTGCTTCTAGGGATGAACCTGTCATTTTAGCTTTAATTAACTCTGCTTTCTTCTTATTTTTAAGGATAGACTCTACATAAGGACGAACGACCGAAACCGCAACTAATCCAGAGTTATCAACACTTTTCAATTTAGCAATTACATGCCCAATATTAGCCACTTCAAATCTTTTTACCGAACCAACTTTAACATCCTTTTCAAAAGCCCATCTTACGATTGTTCTTTGTTTTCCTAATGTTCCAAAATTCTCATCCATTCCTTTTACAGAAACTGCTGGAGCAACAGTAAGTCCCATTCCTTTTGCTACTTTATTAAAATCTTTATCTGCAGCATCCATTTCTAACTTAGTTGCTTCCGTAAAAACTTTATCTGAAGTTGCTTCTGAAGCTTCTATTTTTTGAGCTACAGTAGCTAAACGTATTCCGTCTTGTTTGTCCGTGATTTTAATAATGTGGAAACCGAAAGCAGTTTCTACTAAACCAACTTTACCAATACCATTACTAAAAACGAAATCATTAAAAGGTTTCACCATTTGGTTTGGACCAAAACTTCCTAAATCACCACCTTGTTGTGCTGATGAATCATCGGAATTGGTAAAAGCCAACATCATGAAACTATCTGGATTAGCATTTACTTGTGCCAAAATACTTTCTGCTTTTGCTTTTGCTTGTTCCTTTGTTCTTTTTTCTTTTTGATTTGGAACCTGTGAACCTTCATATCCAATTAAAATATGACTTGCTTTAGCGTTAACACCAGATTTCATACCTAAAGATTTTGAAATACAGTAGTATTTTCCAAATATATACGGACCATAAACAGCACCTGCAGGAAGGTTAAACAACTTATCTGCATCTACAGCAGGTAAATCTTTCTTAGCAATATAAGTTGAATCGTAAGGAACATCTGAATTAGAGTTCACAAAATCAATTGTGTTTGTAGTAGTTCTAAATCCTGGCAACGTATCGTTTTTACCAGTTGCTTGATTGTAAACCACACTTCCAGATAACAATGAATTTATTTTTGTTTTAACTTCTGTTTCATCAGCAACTGAAGCTTTATCTTCTATCAAAACATATTCTACTTCACGAGACTCCTCTGCTTTGTATTTTTTTTCATTTTTCTTCATGAAATCAACAATCTCAGCATCTGTGATTTTTACATC
>JAYTBZ010000170.1:0-3862 GCA_043736705.1 Flavobacterium sp.
AAGATAGCCTTCCATTACAATTTGTCCGGCAAGAGTTCCCGTAATTGTAGAACTTTGTCCTGCAGCAATCAAGGCTACCGCAAATAATATAGGCGCAAACTTACTTCCTAAGAGCGGCTCTAGAAAGCGATGCGCATCCTGAATTTCGGCCACTTCGAACATTCCGTTTCTATAAAATGTGGCTGCAGCCAATATCAAAATGGCAGCATTTACTAGAAAAGCTAAGTTTAATGCAATGGTAGAATCGATAAAATTGTATTTCAAAGCCTGCTTAATTCCAGCCGTAGTTCTTTCGAATTTTCTGGTTTGCACCAATGAAGAATGCAAGTACAAATTGTGTGGCATAACTGTGGCGCCAATAATTCCGATAGCGATATATAAAGCGGCTTCATTAGGCATAGAAGGAATTAATCCAAACAATACTTTATCCAGTTCTGGCTGTGCAAATATCATTTCGAATATAAAGGAAAAGCCAATGATAGCAACCAATACAATGATAAAAGCTTCCATTTTTCGGATGCCTTTATTGATTAAGAATAATAGCAAAAAAGTATCCAAAACTGTAATTAACACACCTTCAATCAACGGAATATCAAACAGTAAATTGATACCGATTGCCATTCCTAAAACCTCAGCAAGATCACAGGCTGCTATTGCAATTTCGGCAAGGAAATACAATATATAATTGATAAATGGCGAATAGGTTTCTCTGGAGGCTTGCGCCAAATCACGTTGGGTAACAATCCCTAGTCGGGCGCTCAAGCTTTGCAATAACAAAGCCATAATGTTACTCATCAATAAAACCCAAAGCAAGGCATACCCAAACTGGCTGCCGCCTGCAATGTCTGTCGCCCAGTTTCCTGGATCCATATAGCCAACACTTATTAAATAGGCTGGACCAAAAAAAGCAAGAATTTTTCGAAATACTGATTTCTTGTTTAGTGTCGAAACGGATTGGTTTACTTCTTCTAAAGATTTACTCATGAAATTAAGTTATTGATACAAATGTAATTAAAAAATTTGTTTTGCAAAATATAATTTTTAGCTTTGTCTAAATTTAATTTAAGTACAGTGAAAAAACTATGCGTGTTGTTTATAATCTTGATGGTGCATTTTGGCCACAGCCAAGAAAAAAAAGGCCTTTCCGGATTTATTTCATCTGATAAAAAACGAGTTTCAGATGCTCGTGTTACTTTAATTGGCACAAAATACGCCACTCAAACCGATAGTTTAGGATATTATAACATCGATAGTATTCCCGCAGGGAACTATAAAATTCAAATTATCGCAACTGGTTTTCAAATTATAAAAAAGAATATAATCGTTAAAAGTAACGAGCACAACATTTTGGATTTTGAACTTTCTAATACTGAAAACCAACTCAATGAAGTGGTAGTTTCAGGAACATTAAAAGCGGTAAAACGATTAGAAAGTGCGGTTCCAGTTGAAGTTTATTCTCCAGTATTTTTCAAGAAAAACCCAACAGCTAGCATTTATGAAGCCTTGCAAAATGTAAATGGTGTACGACCGCAACTGAATTGTGGTGTTTGCAATACTGGCGACATCCATATTAATGGTTTGGAAGGCCCATATACTTTGGTTTTAATCGACGGAATGCCCATCGTGAGCAGTTTATCTACGGTGTATGGATTATCTGGAATTCCCAATTCACTAGTAGAACGTATTGAAATCGTAAAAGGTCCTGCTTCCTCTTTGTACGGCAGTGAAGCCGTAGGGGGTTTGATCAATATTATTACCAAAAATCCAACAAATGCTCCCCTATTCTCTGCTGATGTGTTTTCTACTTCTTGGTTGGAAACCAATATTGATTTAGGAGTAAAACTCAATGTCGGGAAAAAAGCCACGGCACTTTTAGGTTTAAATTATTTCAACTACAATCAAAAAATTGACAATGATAACGATGGATTTACTGATGTTACTCTTTCTGACCGAATTTCCCTTTTTCAAAAATGGACATTTGACCGAAAAGACAATCGATTATTCACCATTGCCGCACGTGGCGTTTATGAAGATCGTTTTGGTGGTGACGTGCGTTGGAAAAAAAAAAATCGAGGTGGTGATGAAATCTATGGCGAAAGCATTTATACCAAACGGGCGGAACTTATCGGAAGTTACCAACTGCCTTCTTCAGAAAAACTGGTGCTTTCCTTTTCAGGAAATGTACATTTTCAGGACAGTCGCTACGGAACAACAAGTTATATTGCCAATCAAAAAATTGGTTTTGCACAATTGACTTGGGACAAAAAAATAGGAAATCATGATTTGCTTACTGGAATCGCTACGCGTTACAATTATTACGATGATAATACGCCTGCAACTTCAAAACAGGGAAATAACAACCCAGAAAAAACGTGGCTGCCAGGAATTTTTGTTCAAAACGAAATTACATTTACCGAGAAACACAAGTTATTGTTAGGAATGCGGTACGATTACAACTCCGTTCACGGAAGCATCGTAACACCCAGAATTGCCTACAAATGGAAATTGAATGACAATAATATTATTCGTTTGAATGCCGGAACAGGTTTTAGAGTCGTGAATTTATTTACCGAAGATCACGCCGCTTTGACCGGTGCTCGTGAAATAGTAATCGCTAATAACCTGAAACCAGAACAATCTATAAATGCTAATTTGAATTATATTAAGAAAATAAATTTCGAAAATGGCACCTTTATTGGCATTGAAACTTCGTTTTTTCACACGCGATTTAGCAATAAAATTGTAACAGATTACGATACCGATCCCAACCAAATTATTTATGACAACATCAATGGTTATGCAATCAGTCAAGGAATCAGTACTAATATTGATTTTAATTTTCCAAACGGTCTAAAGATTATTACAGGTGCTTCTTTGCTAGACAATAAAAACGTAGAAAACGGCAAAAAAGAAACACCATTTCTAACCGAAAAATTTACAGCCACTTGGAGCGTATCGTACAAAATTCAGACTCTAGATTTAAACGTTGATTACACGGGAAATGTGTACAGCCCAATGCAGTTGCCGTTGCTTAGCCCTTTAGATCCTCGTGCTCCAGAATCGCCGTGGTACAGTTTGCAAAATATTCAATTCACCTATTCTGGTCTAAAAAACTTTGAGTTCTATGCGGGAATTAAAAACCTGTTGAACTTTTTACCCAAACAAAACAATCCCTTTTTAATTGCAAGGGCAAACGATCCTTTTGATAAAAACGTCACTTACGACTCGAACGGACAAGTAGCAATAACTCTGGAAAACCCTTATGGGTTGACGTTTGACACGACGTATGTGTATGGACCCAATCAAGGAATCAGAAGTTTTTTCGGGCTTCGTTATACCTTAAAATGATGAAAAAAAATCTTTATTTACTGTTGCTTTTATGCTGTGCGATTCCTTCTGGATTTGCACAGTTACGTGCTTTCTCATTTGAACAAATCGATAGTTTACAAAAGGTTGCAAAGAGAAATACAATTGTTTTTATTCAAACGGATTGGTGCCAGTTTTGTCATGCGATGAAAAACACCACTTTCAAAAACGAAGCTGTCATCAGCGAACTAAATACTGCTTTCAATTTTGTTACTTTCAATGCCGAAGAAAAGCGAACGATTATTTTCAATAAAACCACTTTTCAATTTAAGCCCACAGGAAATAACTCTGGAATGCATGAACTGGCGATTGCTTTAGGAACAATAAATAAGCAACTCAACTTTCCTGTTTTATGTGTTTTAAACAGTGAAAATGAAATTATTTTTCAGCATAGCGGATACTTAAAACCAAAAGAATTAAAGCTGATTTTAGCCAAACTAAAAGAATAAAATTGTTTATTTTTGGGGAAATGTCAAATTCCCAAATGAAACACTAC
>JAYTBZ010000171.1:0-3860 GCA_043736705.1 Flavobacterium sp.
CCAACACTCCATTGGCAATAGCCGAAGCTTTTCCAGCACCTATTTTCAATAAGCCATCCACTTCAGGAAGGTTGTTCATGTAATACTTGTATTTTTCTCTTTCGGTTTTGAAAGTTTCACAAATTAATTCATACAAGGCTTGTTTGGCATGACCGTAACCGTAATTCCCGCTAAGGTAAAGTGCTTTCATAGCCGCGATTTGATCTTCATTGGCCAATAAAGAATAAATAGCAAAAGCATTACAAGTATCCGGATTTTTAGGATCTTCTAGTGGCGTGCTGTCGGTTTCAATACTCATAACTTGTTTACGCAAGGATTTATCATCTAGGAATATATTGATAATATTATTAGCTGATTTACTCATTTTTCCACCATTGGTACCTGGAATTAACATGCTATCCTCCTGAATTTTAGCTTCGGGAAGTACAAAGGTTTCACCCATTTGGTGGTTAAAACGTGCTGCTACATCACGCGTGATTTCTAAATGCTGTAATTGGTCTTTTCCTACGGGTACAAATTGGGCATCGTATAATAAAATGTCTGCAGCCATTAACATCGGATAACTAAACAAACCGGCATTGACATCCTCTAAACGGTCTGCTTTATCTTTAAACGAATGTGCCAAGGTTAAGCGTTGAAAAGGGAAAAAACAACTCAAATACCAAGACAATTCTGCTGTTTGTGACACATCTGATTGTCTATAGAAAACCACTTTATTTACATCTAAGCCACAAGCCAACCAAGCTGCGGCAGTGCTGTATGTGTTGGTTCGTAGGGTTTCACCGTTTTTGATCTGCGTGATAGAGTGTAAATCAGCAATGAAAAGAAAGGATTCGTTTTCAGGTTTATTAGATAATGCTATTGCGGGGATAATTGCGCCAAGTAGGTTTCCTAAATGTGGAGTTCCCGTACTTTGAACGCCGGTAAGTATTTTTGCCATTATTTCTTTTTTCTTAACCGCAAAGTTCGCAAAGATTTTCGCAAAGTTTGCAACGATTGTAAAGTTTTTCTAATAGGTAGATTTTCAAAGCAAATTCTTTTATTAATATTCGCTTACGATTACTTACTTTTGAGCCTATGAAAGGATTAAAAATTATTTTTTGGGTACTTTGGCGCATTTGGTTTTATATTTTAATGACCATTCCTATACTGGTAATGTTTCCTTTTTTGTTCCTGTCCATTCTCACTGAAAGAGGCTATCCCTATTTTTTTAAGATGGCTCGTATTTGGGCAAAAATCATTCTTTTTGGTATGGGATTTCATTATAAAATAGATAAAGATCAGGAAATGCAGTACCAAAAAAGCTACATGATTGTGGCCAATCATACTTCTATGGCTGATATTATGTTGATGCTTGCAATGACCAGAAATCCTTTCGTTTTTGTAGGCAAAAAGGAACTATCTAAAATTCCTTTGTTTGGGTTTTTCTACAAAAGAACCTGTATCTTAGTTGACAGAGGTTCTACAAAAAGCAGAATGGAAGTTTTTGATCGGGCGCAAAAAAGAATCAATCAAGGGTTAAGTATTTGTATTTTTCCAGAAGGCGGTGTTCCTGATGATGAATCGATACTTTTAGATACTTTTAAAGATGGTGCATTTCGATTGGCTATTGAACATCAAATTCCGATTGTTCCCATCACGTTTGCCGATAATAAAAAGCGATTTTCCTATACTTTTTTCAGCGGAAGTCCAGGGATCATGCGTGTTAAAATGCATGCACATATTGATACTTTGGGTAAAACAGGCGTTGATCGCAAAGATATTCGAGAGGAAGTACGCGACATAATTTATAATCAGCTAGTTGCTTTTGATTCAAATCCAATTAAAAGCTATAACTAACACCAGAATACAGTCCGACAAATAACGGCGTAAAGCCTCCAGAACTATTTGAAAACGTATTCAATTGGTATTTTACCATCGGTTCCATAGTGATTTGGAAGGATTTTAGCACTTTGTATTTAAATCCCAATCCTACATTCGTACTAAAATGAATCGGGTTTAAATTATTTGCTTCACCTAAATTTACGTTGGTTTCATTCGAAACTAATGCTATTTTATTCTGACTCAGGAATAAAGTACTAAAGCCTCCAATAAGGTTAATGCTGAATTTTTTATCTAAAATCGTATAGGAAACTTCTAACGGTATTTCATAATACCCCATCTTTTGTTTGATAGCACCCGTATTTGTTTTTTGCAAGTCTTTTTCGAAAGTTGTCAGCGAATTTAGCGATGCTGCATTTTTGATTTCAATCAATGCTTTTGATGAATACCGAATATTGGTAAGGTTGTTATTGACCAACCCCGTTGTATACACGACGTTATTCGTGTTGTATCCTAGCGACAACCTGCTAATTCCGCTTCGTAAGGCTACTTTTTTTGAAATAGCATAATTAATACCAACTCCAATACTCAAGCTGTTTTCGGCTGTTTTTTGGTTTTCTGAAAATTGAGGGTCAATAGCGGAGCCACCTGCGTTTGTATTTAGGAATACTGCCGCAACATGGGGCGTGACTTTCCATTTATTTTTTGAGTTGATTACGGGAGGTTCAGTAATTGTTTCAGTTTTCTTTTTAAGAATTTCTTCTAGTTCATTTGGGGTTTCTAAGGACAGCTCAGATTGATGGTTTTCAACAAGTGCTGCAATCGATATGCGCGGGATATCTGCAGTGTCACTTTTGCCGAAAGGCAGATTTTGAGTGTTATTTTCCAGTACTTGATTTTTCTGTAAACGGTTGTTGTCCTCTGCTATTGAATTGTTTTGTTTTATCGGTGAATGATTTTTTTGGAAATAAACGACAGAAGATTTTTGATTCTTTTCTTGGTATGATTTGATTTTAAATGGGTAAATAGATGTATTATTTTTTTCATTTGTTTTCACGGTTTTAATGGTGTTCACTATAACTTGAGGAATTCTATTTATCTCTAGAGGATTGCGCTCTTTTTTTGTTGAACCAGTAGTAGAATCTTTTGCATTGAACGAATTTTTGATCACTTTAGTTTCTATAACCACATTTTTTTGAATATCATTTTTAGTAGCGGTGTACAATACAAAAGCACCCAATAGGAAACTGGCCGCAATACCAGACGTTTTAATCCAAAAGGGAATACGTTTTTTGTCCTTATCTTTTTCTTTTAAAGCCAATTGAATGTTTGCCCATGCCTGTTCGCAGGGCTCTGATTCAAAATCTTTGAAGCGTTCTTGAAACAACCGATCTATGTTTTTTTTGTCGTTCATTTTGCCAGTGAATTTGTTTTTGTTTTCAGGTGATGGTCTATTTTTTCTTTCAAAATCATCCGTGCTCTGGCGAGATTCGATTTGGTGGTACCAATAGAAATGTTTAACATTTCAGCAATTTCCTTGTGTGAATAACCGTCAAGCACGTAGAGGCTGAATACAAATCTATATTGATTTGGTAACTCTTGAATGATTTGTAGTAGATAATCAATAGAGATATTTTCGTCTTCAATTTCGATGTTTTCTTCAATAATAGCCTCGTTGATGACCTCCATATAGCGCACACCTCTGAATTTTTGAAGCGCATTGTTGATGATTACTTTTTTTGCCCAACCTTCAAAAGAACCTTTAAAAGTAAACTGTTCGATTTTGTCAAAAATAAGTATAAATCCATCTTGCAGGTTGTCCTGCGCATCGGCATAATTGCTAGAGTACTTTAAGCAAACACCAAATAATTTTTTAGAAAATAGATGGTAAAGTTGCTCTTGTGCCTTAGGGCATTTTTTTTTACAATTAGCAATTATTTGATCTAATCCCACAGATTTTGGCCTATTTGTTAGTTGGTAACGGGCACTTCTACTTCTTCAAATTGGTTGACACCATTGGCGTCCTTTCCTTTATAAAA
>JAYTBZ010000172.1:0-3857 GCA_043736705.1 Flavobacterium sp.
AGACGGTATTACAGAAGTAGGTTTTAGAATAGAAAAAAAAGAATAAAATAGTATTATGGCTATCAAAAAAAATAACAATCAGGCGCAAAACAGCGATAAAAACATTGCTTACTACCAAAAGAAATTTTGGAAAATTTTTCTCTACGGAATGGGCGCTGTTGGTTTGTTTTTCTTATTTGCTTCATGGGGACTTTTTGGTTCAATGCCTTCTTTTGAAGATTTAGAAAATCCAGACTCCAACTTAGCAACCGAAATCATATCGGCAGACGGTGCGGTTTTAGGGAAGTATTTTGAAAAAAACAGGTCTCAATTGCGCTATGCTGATTTACCAAAAAATTTAGTACAAGCATTAATTGCTACTGAAGACGCTCGTTTTTATGAGCATTCTGGTATCGATGGCAGGGGAACTTTACGAGCCATTTCCAGTTTAGGAACCAGCGGTGGGGCGAGTACATTGACTCAGCAGTTAGCCAAACAACTTTTTCACGGTGAAGGATCTAAATTCTTGCCTTTTAGAATTGTACAAAAAATAAAAGAGTGGATTATCGCTATTCGATTAGAAAGACAATATACAAAAAATGAAATCATCGCCATGTACTGCAACGTATATGATTTTGGAAACAATTCTGTTGGAGTAAGTTCCGCAGCTAAAACTTATTTTTCTAAAGAACCTAAGGATTTAACCATTAGCGAATCGGCAATATTAGTAGGAATGTTTAAAAACTCTGGTTTATATAACCCAATTCGGAATCCAGAAGGTGTGACAAACCGCAGAAATGTGGTGCTTTCACAAATGGAAAAAGGAAAAATCATTTCAGAATCCGAAAAGAAACGATTACAAAGCCTACCTATAAAACTTAATTTCAAATTAGAAACACATAAAGACGGAACAGCCACGTATTTTAGAGAATACCTACGTGATTACATGAAAAAATGGGCTGAGGAAAATAAAAAACCAGATGGATCAGATTATGATATCTACAAAGATGGTTTAAAAATTTACACAACAATTGATTCCAGAATGCAATTGCATGCTGAAGAAGCAGTTTCTGCCCACATGGCCAACTTACAAGAAGAATTTTTTAATCAATCTAAAGGCAATAAAAACGCTCCTTTTGTCAATATTTCTTCTGTAGAAACCCAAAAGATTCTAAATCAAGCTATGAAATCATCAAGCCGATGGGCCGTTATGAAATCTATGGATAAAAGCGAAGAAGAAATTATAAAATCGTTTAGCGAAAAAACAAAAATGACTGTCTTTTCTTGGAAAGGAGAAAAAGATACCATCATGACTCCATTAGACTCGATTAGATATTACAAGCACTTTTTACAATCAGGATTGATGGCAATGGAACCACAAACAGGCGAAATAAAGGCTTGGGTAGGTGGTATCAATTATAAATATTTCCAATACGATCACGTAGGGCAAGGCGCTAGACAAGTAGGCTCGACCTTTAAACCATTTGTATATGCTACTGCCATCGAACAATTGAATATGTCCCCGTGTGACTCTATTGTTGACGGACCTTTTATGATTAGAAAAGGACGTCATAATGTTACCGAAGATTGGGAACCTAAAAATTCCGATAATAAATACCGTGGTATGGTCACTCTAAAAAGGGGTTTAGCCAATTCTATAAATACAATATCGGCTAAATTAATTGACAAAGTAGGACCAGAAGCTGTAATTGATTTAACCCATAAATTAGGTGTGAAATCAGAAATTGTAAATCAACCTTCTATTGCGCTTGGAGCTGTCGAAATAACCGTAGAGGACATGGTTGCTGCATACAGTACATTTGCAAATCAAGGCGTGTATAGAAAGCCTCAGTTTATCTCTAAAATTGAAGATAAAAGTGGCGTTATAATCTATGAGCCTATTCCTGAATCACACGATGTTTTAAACAAAGACATCGCTTATGCAGTCATCAAATTACTGGAAGGTGTAACCGAAGGTGGTTCTGGCGACCGTTTACGTACCACTGGTGGTGGTAATGGCGACAACCGCTGGACAGGTTATCCATACTCGTTTAGAAATCCAATTGCAGGAAAAACAGGTACAACTCAAAACCAGTCTGATGGTTGGTTCATGGGAATGGTTCCTAATCTTGTAACTGGAGTTTGGGTAGGTTGCGAGGATCGTTCTGCCCGTTTTAAAAGCATAACTTACGGTCAAGGTGCTACAGCATCGTTACCAGTTTGGGGATATTTCATGAAATTATGTTATGAAGATCCTGCACTTAAAGTTTCAAAGGAATCCTTTGAAAGACCTGCTAACTTATCTATAAAAGTAGATTGTTACGTGCCTAAAAAAGTTGTAGATACCACCGCTGTAGAACAAGATACAGAGGAGTTTGAACTATAAAAGTCATTTCGAACAACGAAGCAATCGCATCTCGAAAGTAACAAATGGATTGCTTCGTTCCTAGCAATGAAAGGATTTTCACTCCATCTGGGCTAGAGTTTTCTGCTACTATGAAACGAACGGTACTCCTAAGAATATTTAAAAAATTATAATTACATCAATAGCATCTTATTTTTATGATTAACAAAAAAGTAAACAACGTTCAAGACGCCCTTCAAGGAATTGAAAACGACATGACTATTATGCTTGGCGGTTTTGGATTATGTGGAATTCCAGAAAATTCCATCGCCGAATTAGTAAAAAAAGAAACGGCAAATTTAACCTGTATTTCAAACAACGCAGGAGTTGATGATTTTGGTCTTGGCTTACTTTTACAAAAACGTCAAATTAAAAAAATGATTTCATCTTATGTTGGCGAAAATGCCGAATTTGAACGCCAAATGTTATCTGGAGAACTCGAAGTTGATCTTATTCCGCAAGGGACTTTAGCAGAACGCTGCCGCGCAGCACAAGCCGGAATTCCTGCTTTTTTTACACCAGCCGGTTACGGTACCGAAGTAGCAATAGGGAAAGAAGTTCGCGAATTTAATGGAAAAATGCATGTTATGGAACACGCTTTTCAAGCTGATTTTGCGATTGTGAAAGCATGGAAAGGGGACGAAGCGGGAAATCTAATTTTTAAAGGAACGGCTAGAAACTTCAATCCATGTATGGCTGGAGCAGCAAAAATAACCATTGCAGAAGTTGAAGAACTATTGCCCGCTGGAAGTTTAGATCCAAATGAAATTCATATTCCAGGAATACTTGTAAATAGAATTTTTCAAGGCGTGAATTATGAAAAAAGAATTGAACAAAGAACCGTGAGAAAAATTTTCTAATTATGGCTTTAGATAAAAATCAAATTGCAAAACGCATTGCCAAAGAATTAAAACACAACTATTATGTGAATCTCGGAATCGGAATTCCAACATTAGTGGCTAATTATGTTCCAGAAGGAATTGATGTTGAATTTCAAAGTGAAAATGGCGTTCTGGGAATGGGTCCGTTCCCTTTTGAAGGCGATGAAGACGCTGATTTAATCAACGCAGGAAAACAAACGATAACTACCTTGCCCGGAGCAAGTTTCTTTGACTCAGCATTCAGTTTTGGAATGATACGTGGGCAACATGTTGATTTGACAATCCTAGGTGCTATGGAAGTTGCAGAAAACGGTGATATTGCCAACTGGAAAATCCCTGGTAAAATGGTCAAAGGAGTGGGTGGTGCAATGGATTTAGTGGCTTCTGCCGAGAATATTATTGTAGCCATGATGCACGTTAATAAAGCCGGAGAATCTAAAATACTTAAAAAATGTACCTTGCCATTAACGGGTGTAGGTTGCGTTAAAAAAGTAGTTACTGAATTAGCCGTTTTAGAAATAACACCGCAAGGTTTCAAATTATTGGAACGAGCACCGGGTGTAACCGTAGAACATATCATCGCTTCTACTGAA
>JAYTBZ010000173.1:0-8530 GCA_043736705.1 Flavobacterium sp.
AAATCATCGATTCCTTTTCTGAAAGTTGGGTCCTCGTTTCTCTTATTCATGATAAAAGAACCATACATCCCAATTTGCTCCTGTAATCCTGTGTGGCTATGGTACCAATGGGTTCCGTTTTGAATAATTGGAAAGGTATATTTATGTGTCGTGCCCGGTTTAATGGGCATTTGAGTAAGATTTGGAACACCATCTTCTTTATTAGGCAAAAACAGACCGTGCCAGTGGAGCGATGTAGCCTCTTTTAATTCGTTGTGTACATAAATTTCGGCAATGTCGCCTTCGGTAAAGGTGAGCGTTGGCATCGGAATTTGTCCGTTTACAGCAATAGCTCTTTTGGGTTTATCCCCAAAAGTGACAATCGTATCCCGAACATAAAGATCATAGCGGACAGTTCTTGGAGGCTCATTTTTGACAATTATTGTAGTGCTTTCTGCAAGAGGTTTAGCAACCTGTACTGGAATAGTATTATGATTTTTATGCGAATCCGCACTTGCCGCTTTGGATTGATTTACGATGGTTTGCAACGGGATTTGCTTTTTAACAATTGCTTTTGGTACTTGTTTTTTGGCAACTGCTTTTTTTACCGATTTCGCTTTTTCTTTGATTAAATCCATCCCGCATTTGGGACATTTACCAGGTTTACTCGCATGTATTTCCGAGTGCATCACACAAGTGTACGTTACCTGCTGTGTTTGAAAAATGGATGCTTTGCTGGAAATGGTAATTCCATTTTTATTTTCTGCTTTTGCAAAAGGAGAAGTAAGCATCAGTAATACAAGTAATAGTATAGTACTTTTCATGTTTTTTAATTTTCTAAGAAACTCTTAAATATTTTTGTTTAAAGTTTTAAACCACGCAATCGAAGTGCGTTTACAATTACAGAAACGGAACTAAAAGACATTGCTAAAGCTGCAATCATAGGCGAAAGCAAGACTCCAAAAAAAGGATACAAAACGCCAGCGGCAATAGGAATTCCCAACACGTTATAAAAAAAGGCAAAAAACAAATTTTGTTTAATGTTTCTCATCACAGCATGACTTAGATTTTTGGCTTTTACAATCCCCAGCAAATCGCCTTTCACCAACGTAATTTTCGCACTTTCTATGGCTACATCTGTTCCAGTTCCCATAGCAATTCCTATATCAGCTTGCGCCAATGCTGGAGCATCATTTATTCCATCGCCCGCCATCGCAACTATTTTGCCTTCGGCTTGCAATCGTTTTATTTCTTTCAACTTGTCTTCAGGTAAACAACCCGCTTTATAGGAACTTAAATGCAATTCCTGAGCGACTGCTTTAGCCGTATTTTCGTTATCACCTGTTAACATGATCACCTCAACACCTTGACGTATCAACTCTTTTATGGCTTCTACACTTGTTGCTTTTATGGCATCCGTAATAGACACAAACCCCACTGCAATTCCGTCAACTGATATATAGGAAACTGTTTTACCTAATTTTTGCTCGGCGATAATTTGATTTTCTAATTCTACAGAAACCGTTGTACTCACTTGCTCCATCAATTTTTTATTTCCCAGCGCTACTTTTTTATTGGTAACCGTACCAGTAACCCCTTTTCCCGAAATGGCTTCAAAATCCTTTACTTCGATTAATGAAACTTTTTTCGCTTTCGCAAAATTGACTACGGCTTGCGCCAAAGGATGTTCGCTGTACTGATTTAAAGAAGCAATGCTTTGTAATAAAGAATCTTCTTCATTATTAGTAGCGAATACTTTCTCTACAGAAGGTTTACCTTCGGTAATTGTTCCTGTTTTATCGGTAATCAGAACATTTACTTTGTTCATGTTTTCCAAGGCTTCGGCGTTTTTTATCAAAACTCCAGATTGTGCTCCTTTACCAACACCAACCATTACTGACATGGGTGTAGCTAGTCCCAAAGCACAAGGACACGCAATTATCAATACCGCAATGGCATTGATAAATCCATAAACCATAGCTGGTTCCGGTCCAAATTGTGCCCACACAAAAAAGGTCACTACAGAAACTACAACTACAATTGGCACAAAATATTTAGCAATACTATCCGCTAATTTTTGAATGGGCGCTCTGGAACGACTAGCGTCATTTACCATCTTAACGATTTGCGAAAGCAAAGTTTCTGAGCCAACTTTTTCGGCGATCATAACAAAGGACTTATTCCCGTTTATGGTTCCCGCTATTACCGAATCATCGCTTTTTTTATCAACAGGAATAGGTTCTCCTGAAATCATCGATTCATCTATCGTACTTTCTCCATCCGTAATTTTCCCATCAACCGGAATTTTATCTCCTGGTTTTACACGAAGTAGATCTCCTTTTTTGATATCGTGAATGGAGATTACTTTATCCGAGCCATTGATAACCAAAGTGGCTTCGGTTGGTGCTAATTTTAGTAATTCTTTTATCGCTCCACTGGTTTGACTGTGTGCTCTGGCTTCTAAAAGTTGACCTAATAAAACTAACGTTAATATTACTGTTGTTGCTTCAAAATAGAGTGCAACCGCTCCGTTATGAGTTTTGAATTCATTTGGAAAAATATCTGGAATAAACATCCCTACTAAACTAAAAAGGAATGCCACTCCTGTACCAATTCCGATAAGGGTAAACATATTAAGATTCCCGGTAATAATAGATTTATAAGCCCGAATAAAAAACATCCAGCACGCATAAAAAACTACTGGAAGTGATAAAATTAGTTGTACCCAATTCCATTTTGAAGCATCCATTATTTTCATTAACGGATTATTAGGAATCATATCCGACATGGCAATAATGAAAATAGGAACCGTAAAAACCACAGCGATTTTCATTTTATTAACTAAATCTTCATATGTTTTCTGGTCTTCGCTTTCGCTTGGTTCCATTGCAACTAAATCCATTCCGCAAATAGGGCAAGAACCTGGACCTTCTTGGACAACTTCAGGGTGCATGGGACACGTGTACATCGTTTTAGTATTTGTCAACGCCGCTTCTTTGACCAAATCCATTCCGCAAACGGGGCAATCTCCAAGTTTATCATAAACCTTTTCTCCCTCGCAATGCATCGGACAATAGTATTTTCCAGGTGTATTATCGTGTAAAATTACTGCTGGTTTCTCTTGTAGTTTATTCGAACTGCAACAGGATTTAATTGGAGGTACATTTAATGTTTCTGAGATAGTATCAGCAGGAGATTCCATAGAAATGGAATATTTGCCAGCTTTAGAAAGTGTTTCTTGTAATTGAGCTAATGGTATATGATCTTTCATAACTAAGGTAGCGATTGGCGGATCTAAAGAAACCTCTGCTTCAATCCCTTCAATAGAATTTAATGCTTTTTCAACTGATGAACGACAGCCGTTACAAGTCATTCCAGTAATAGTGTAGGTATGCTTCATTTTAGTTTGTTTTAAATCAACCTTATCTCGATATGCGAGGCAAGGTTGATTATAGATATAAGGTAAATCCTTATTTTATTTGTTGCTTTTTACGGCGGTTTCTGGAACAGGCTCCGTCAATTTCATGCCGCATTTAGGACATTTATCATTCAGTTTGCCTTGAACTTCAGGATGCATAGGACAAGCATACATTGTTGGATTATTTTTCATCATTTTTGTGTCATTATCCATCATGGTTGAATCAGTGTCCATCAACGAATCAGAATTCACCATAGTTGTGTTATCATCCATCATAGGAGTATCATTTGTTGGATTCTCATTATTTTTTTGGTTGCAAGAGATCAATACAAAAGCCGCCA
Organism: Flavobacterium sp.; assembly: GCA_043736705.1. Taxonomy (GTDB): domain Bacteria; phylum Bacteroidota; class Bacteroidia; order Flavobacteriales; family Flavobacteriaceae; genus Flavobacterium. The sequence goes on from JAYTBZ010000173.1 coordinate 3,739, forward strand.
TTAGGGTAAAAAAAAATATTTTTTTCATGATTAAAGTTTATTAATTGCAGATGAATTTCTGCATAGTAATAGTACAAAAAAGCAGCTTCGGATCCATTGTGTTTTTATTGGTTTAAATTATATAATTCACTGTAAATGAGAAACTAAAGAGCTTTAATTTCATCCATTTCTCTACCAAAAAAAGAAATAAGATTTTGCATGGCATTTTTGTACAAAAGCTGTTTGCTTTTTAAAAGCCCCTTGATATACTATCTCTTGTGCTTTCTATCCAATTAATCAATACCCTTTTATTCTCATGCGTAAGTATGGAATTTTCATGTATTAGTGTATACGACGCTAGTGGCATTTCATCTGATTTTATTTGTTTAAGAATTTGTTCTAATTTGTTTCCCTGCTTGCGTTGAGAATAATCGCCAAACGTACTGAAATTCAAGTTTTCTTTTCCTTCCTTAATATGACTATCCAAAAATAGTCTCGCAGGTTGAATGTAAGAGTACCAAGGATATTCTGTGTCATTACTGTGACAATCATAACAAGAGGTTCGTAAAATATTTTCTACATCGGATGGAACGGCGTAGATCTTATTGAAATGAGTTGGCAAAACCTGCCCGTAATCTAAATTACGAGCAGGTTGATAAAATTGTATCAACAAAAAAATAACAAAACTAAAAATGAATATTTTTTTGACACTAATTTTCATTTAAAATGTTTTTCGTACAGATCCACAAGCAAGCATTTGGGAACCAAAGTATGGATTTTTGATTTCCTTAGTTTCACTTATCCAGTAGCCACTTTTCCCTTCATCATACATTGGACAATAATCCTGATACAATTTTTGAGTAGTTCCAAAGGTTTGTATCAAATCGTTGATGTCTTTGCTCAACATGGCAAAATGTTCTCTTTGGTGGTCAATTTTCCCGGAATTGTCACCAATATGCTCTGCATGCTCCTTCGCATCATCGGCAATATCAACATACTCCTTTTTCAATTTCGCATCTAGTGATTTTGTATCTAAAACATTTAACGTTGCATATAAAACTTTTCCCGCGTTTGCAGCTCCTTTAGAATCATCTTTAACCAGAGCATTTTTAAGCTTTAAATAATTGGTTACAATTTCATTGATTGTAAAAGAAGTTGTCGCAACTGTTTTAGTGGTTGCCACACCATTTTTAGTTTCTACATCAGTAGTATTGGCGTTATTTTTTTCTATTGTTGCACTTTGCGCCACTTTCTCGGTTAATTCCATGCCACATTCCGAACATTCTGCTCCTTTTTTGCCGGTAACTTCTGGATGCATCGAACAAGCATATAATTCGCTTGCAGTTGCTGTCGTTGCTGCAACTTCGATTTCTTTAACCTTCTGATTGCAAGAAGTTAAAGAGATTGCTAATAAGGCAGTTATAAATAGTGTTTTCATGATTGCTTGTTTAAAAAATTAGTTATTTTGTTTTTTTAAGTCGAAGAATGTGTAATACAAATTAAAGTAGACTCCATTTGGTGCCGAACGTAGCATTGAACTCAATAATTCTTGTCTGTAAGCTACATCTACCCTAGCCTGGCTGTTAAAAATAAATTGTATTACTGGTACAACATCTATATATGATTTCCCATTTTCGTTAATTGTTTGCCCTACAAATTCTAACATTAGATTGATATTGGTTTGTTTGAAACTCGTATATTTTTTAGGATACATTAGTTTACCAAATGACAGCGAATAGTTTGTAGCATTATCACCCAGTTCATCTGGAAAAGGATAATTGGGTTTGTTGTCGATTGCTTTCTCGAAACTAACAGAAGAACTAATGGCTACCTTTTTAATCAATTTAGTAGCAATAATTCCAGTTTCAAAACCAGAATTGTGTCCCATAATTTCAATTTGGTCCTGATGAATATCCGAATTATTAAAACTGTACCTTCCATATGCTGCCAATCGAAAATGAGTATTTAAATCATCTGTAGAATAGAAACGGTATTTGGCATAGAAACCTCCACCTTCGGTTACTAAATTATTACTTCTAGTACTCACAAAAGCGGTAGCACGAACCATTAAATTCTTATTTATTCCATAAGACACCTCTGGCATAAGGTGATAATTGTAACCTGTTTTAATTTGCTCCTTAAATGCCGATTGTAAAATATTTATACCCAATGAATTTGCGGGAACATTACTAGCGGGATCTGTAACCAGAAATAACTCCTGACTAATGCTTTTTTGAAATAAAAATGCTGTAATTATGACGACGTACTTCTTCATTATTTTACGAATTTGATATGAAAATCTTCTTCGTTATTGACAGCATACGTTTCAATATTCTTATACGATTTTGATAATTTTTTAAACTCTTTTTCAGTCACATACCCTTTGTCTAAAACTTGAATTTGCATTCCATCAGACTTGTTTTCATTTCCATTTACAATAATATAGGAGCTTTTATTTGTAATGTCATTATTTACCGTTAATACTAATGAACCAATAAAAAATCCTGCTTTTTCAACTTTATCTTTAAAAGTTTTTGGACTTACAGTATTGTTATCAGACAAGGTTACTACAAACGTATTGGTATTTAAATCTGTTTCCACTTTTAGTACTTCGGGAAGCGCTTTCAATTGTTTATTGATTGCATTAGAACACATAGAGCAGGTTAAACCCGTTGCGATGATTTCAGCTTTTGAGATTTGAGCAAATGATTTCATGCTTGTGATTAAAACTAAACAAGCAACTAGAACAAATTTTAATTGTATATTTTTCATAATTTTACTTTTTTAATTGGTTTGAAATTTCTTCAAGTGTTGGATTGATGGCTATCAACTTTCCAAATTCATCAAATAAATAAGCACTTGGTAGCTGCTCTACTCCAAAGAGTAGCGCCGTTTTTGCATCAAATCCATTAGGATCTATTAATTGTGTGTACGGCAGCTTGTCTTTTTCGATGGCATTTTTCCATTTAGTAGTATCGGTATCTAAGGAGATTCCAATAATTTCGAAATTGCCACTTTTAATTTGATTGTAAAAAGGAACTAATTTTTTATTAGCCACTCTGCAAGGCCCACACCAGGAAGCCCAAAAGTCAACTAAAACCATTTTACCTTTAAGCGAAGCTACAGCTATAGTAACTTCATTATTATTGGAAAGTTGAAAATCAGGCAAGCTGTCGCCTATTTTTAATTGCGCATTTGCAACTGAAATAGTGAACAACAGTAAACAACAGGCGATTACTTTTTTCATGTTATTTCTGTAAAAAGAATTATTGAATCGTTTCTACTACTTTCCCGCAAGTCAGCATTTGAGAACCGTAAAAAGGATTCTTCACTGCATTTTCTTTGCTTAACCAGTTAGCACCTTTACCATTATTTGCCATTGGACAAAATTGTAAGTAGACAGGCGTTTCATATTTAGCTACTTTTATCAACTCGTAAATTGATTTTGAGAAAGGAATGAAAATTTCTCTCTGAACTTTAATGTCTTGCGTTGCAGCAATAGTTGCGGCAGATGCCATTAAACCGTTCATTTCCTTCATCCAAACCATGTGCACATCCATAGCTAAAGTTTCCATTTTCATTGCACTCAAAGCTGTTTTCATTTCTTTTGCTTCTGCAGCAGCCGCGTTACCATCCGTTTTTACCAAAGCATTTTTCAAAGCAAAATAAGTGTCAAAAACAACTTTTAATTGCGTATCCAACTGTTGTTTAGTAACTGAATTATCAGCGTGATTAGAATGATTTTCCGTTGTAGCAGTTTCCATTTTAGTTGCCACGGGCATCGCTACTTTAGCTACTCTTTCATACTGACAACATCCATGCAAAGCATCATAAGTAGCGTCTGGAGCAAGGAATTTATCGCTGTCATAACCCACTAAAGCAATACGTTTCAAAATTTCATCCTGACTAGTCTTAGATGGGTCATAAGTAAGAGCCGCCATTTTAGTTTCTTGATTCCATTCTACTTTTGCTACTTTTTTAAGATTGCCGGCAGTTTCTATTTTAGATTTACACATGTCACAGCTTCCGTATATCTTTACTGTTTCTGTTTTAGCATTTTTAATTTGCGCGCTTGCAAAGGTGATTGAGAGCAATAAAGTCATTGCCATCAATATTTTTTTTATTGAGTTCATTGTATTTTGAATTTGAAGTGAATTTAGTCCCAAAAAAACTGAAAGAAGAAGCTATCTAAGCTACATCGCAATCTGTATTGGACCAAAAAAATTAATGATTGTTAAGCACAAAGTGCTTCAAAAAAGACAGTATTTTGGCTGTCAAAAAAGAAATTTAGCTTATTTTAGGTGGAAGCCAAACAGATCTAAAATCAGAGGATATAAAGATTTCAGAATAATAATAATTTTGTTTTTCATTCGAAAAACTAAAAAGTTCATGGTTTAATTCGCTATATAAAACTGCAGTGCTACTTAAAAAAACAGTTGAATTACTACAACTAATACTTTTACAAGCTCCGTCGCAACCTTCATGAGAATTCTTCTTTGAAGACTCCGATTTTTTACAGCATTCTTTTTTTGTCTTCTCTGTAGAGGACGCTTTTTTACAACAGGATTTTTCAGTCTTTGTTCCACACGCAAGTGCACTGCTTGGAGTCAATATGAAACCAAGTATTGCAAATAAAAGTATGTAAAACGTTTTGGACATTTCTATATCAATTGAAATACAAAGGTATATAAATAAAAATAAGCCCAAATAAATGGGCTCATAAATAGATGTTAAAAATAATTCTTTATTTTCCTTCGCCTAATATTGCATTCAAAATAGATTGCAATAATGATAAAATAATACTAAAAAATAA
>JAYTBZ010000174.1:0-3853 GCA_043736705.1 Flavobacterium sp.
TTGTTGGCAACCCATATTTTTCAATAATAGTTTTGAAAACGGTGTCTTTAGCTAAAAGGAAATCAATGGCATCTTGCATATTTTTACTTTTTTTAGCCCAGATTACTTCACTTAATGTCTATTTTTAATAGGATTTCAGTGAACTTCGTTTGCAGTTTAAATCCTTTTCCTTTTTTTCTTTAAAAAAGGAAAAGATTGAAACGAATAGCTGGAATAGCTCCTAGAAATTAAATCCGAATGATCCTTTTATAGTAAAGCGATTAGTGTCTGGCACATTAAGATAATTAGCTCGCCAGGCAAAATCAATTCGGAATATTTTGAAAATATTTCCAATACCAGCGCTGTATTCCCAATATCCTTTTTCTGGTGCATTGTAAACTAATCCTGACGCGTTAATGGCTCTATTTTCATCTGAAATACTTCCATAAACGCCTTTTATAGAAATTAATTCTCTCCAATTGAGCTTTCGCATAAAAGGAATTCTGGAAAAAATTCGACCGTTAAAATTGTGATTCCATTGTAAAGTAGCATACTGGTCTGAGACAAATTCATAGAAATTAAGGTTACTGAACGTATTTTCTATGGTAAAATAGGTTTGGTTTCCCGGAATTACACTCAACAATCCCAATGGCACTTTCCCAAAGGTTTTGCCCACTTCTACAATAATATTTGTTCTTCCTAAGGGACCAATAATGATGGGTTGTTTGTAATACAACTGCACCTTGTCGTATTTGAAATCGCTATTTAAAAGTCCTTTGAATCCATGACTGTAATTAACAAAAAAGCGACTAAAAGGACTATCAACACTGCTTCTTTCCACGCCAAAACCAATCATTTTTCGTTTTGGAGAAAACTCAATTTGGATATTCGCTTCAGATTGTTTGACATCACTTTTTGTAATTCCATTAGCAATATCGGTGTAATAGTCTAAACTAAACGTAGGCGAGGCGGACTCAAGCGTGCGGTAGGAAATTCCGGCTTGCAATACTAAATTTTTAATAGGCTCCATTTCTATTGCCATATTGGTCAAATTGATGTTCGTCAGTTTGCCATTACTACCCGACGAAAACACTGCTGACGAGGCAAAACTTCTGCCTAAAATATCGTTTGTAGTAGTTAAACTAGCTCCTATTTGCTCAATGTCTCGCCTATTCCCTAGAGATAAAATGACTCTGTTTTTTTTATCGACCATCCATTTTCCGGAAAGTCCGTATTTAAACTTATCATCATCAAATCCATACGCGGTATAAGCTTGTATACGCCATGGATCATTAGGCCCAAAATACGTTCTACCACCAACACGCAAACGAATACCTTCAACTTCATTGTATCCAAAACTTGAAAAAACAGGTCCGTAATCAAAATTTTTAAACTCTACATATCCACTCCCTAAAATAGAAACCGTACTGTATAATTGCTTGAATCGATTAACCGTTTGCAACGTATCTAGCATTTTGTATACGCCCAATTCATCCTTACTTAAATTCTCAAAACGATTCTCATTCCAGTATTCCTCTGATTTTTTATAGACTTCGTCATCCATGTAATTGACTTCATCTTTGTAAAATGCCACTGGCAACTCTTTATTGAACTGATGATTCCTATAAAAGCTGGTTCGTTTTCCATACACTCCTTTAGAACTTTCTTTTTTGTTTAAAGCAAAATCAGACATCAAATAATCTTTAGTCAACAAGAAAACAGAATCACTTACAACCTCGAATTCCTGCTCTAAATAAATATCTTTCACCCAGTTAATATTGGCACTTTTAGTAACTGCCATATTTATTTTCTTGATAGCAAATGTGGAGTCATTCACCCAAAAATCCCCTTTAAATGTTAATTCATTTTTACGCCTTGGATAAAAAACAATATTGTAACACCATTTTTTGTCAATGAAAGCACTGTCTTTTAATACATAATTATAGACATCAATTCCCGTTTTAGATAACGGACTGGTAAAACTTTTGTCAAAAAAAGTCAAGTAGTTGTTGTAAATATTGTAATCCGAATACAAGTCTTTCACAAAAGATAATATCTGTTGGTTTCCATTAAAACCAGATGTTTTACTGGCTTTAATTTTCTCCTTCACTTTATTTAGTTTCGCATCACCATAAACATCAATCAAGGATTCATTGATAAAAATAGGCAAATACGTTTTACCCGTGATTTTCGACGTATCCACTTGGTTGAATATGAATTCCATTCCTTTAAACAGCCTATTTTTCATAAAAGCACTGTCAATAGAGTTCATGTCGAATTCTATTTTTTCGTACTTTTCAAGTTGGTATTGGTTGTACATATACAAACCATTTTTCCGCTTTCGTTCCCAAATTTTGCGTAAAATGTCTAATGCAGGATTATTTTTTTTAGAGGTTTTACCAGCAAAAACAACTACTTCATTCAAACTTTCGGCTTCACTCAGCTGAATTTTGAAATTATAATTGACTGCTTTGTCTAATATTATTTCTTTTTCTGAAAATCCTACGGAGGATATTAGTAACGTAACGTACGTTTTAGCAGATTCTAAGTAAAATTTACCATCTTCATTGGTTACTATTCCTTCGCTGGAACCTTTGAAAACTACATTCGCAAAAGGAATAGGCTGGTTTTGTTTATCCATTACAACACCGCTCACTTTAGTTTGCGCAAAAGCTGTAGTGGCCGAAACCAAAACAAAAAACAGAAAAAACAAGAATTTTTTTTTCATAATCATTCAAAAAAAAACTTCACCAAATTAAAATTGATGAAGTTTCAAATATAGTTAATTTAAGCTATTGTCATATTTTTATACTTAATGAGCTTATTTACAAAAGCGTATTGAAAATCAAATCATTTTAACTGACTATTTTTTATACATCACTTTCTTTACTGCTTTTACAACGTCACTAGCATTTGGCAACCATTCTTTTAATAAAACAGGAGAATACGGCGCTGGAGTATCTGCTGTAGTGATGCGTTGAATAGGTGCGTCTAGAAAATCAAAAGCACGTTCTTGAACAATGTAGGTAATTTCAGAAGCTACACTTGCAAATGGCCAAGCTTCCTCCAGAACTACCAATCGGTTTGTTTTTCTAACCGAAGTTAAAATTGTCTCATAATCCATCGGACGTACCGTTCTCAAATCAACAATTTCACAAGAGATCCCTTCTTTCGCTAATTCTTCAGCAGCGATATGTGCTTCTTTGATAATTTTTCCAAAAGAAACGATCGTTACATCCGTACCCTCACGTTTAATATCTGCAACTCCAAGTGGAATGGTATATTCACCATCCGGCACTTCCCCTTTGTCACCATACATTTGTTCTGACTCCATGAAAATAACAGGATCATTGTCTCGAATAGCTGCTTTCAACAAACCTTTAGCGTCATAAACCGTAGAAGGAACTACCACTTTAAGACCAGGAGTATTCGCAAACCAGTTTTCTAATGCTTGAGAGTGCGTAGCGCCTAGCTGTCCCGCTGAAGCGGTTGGTCCACGGAAAACGATAGGCACATTAAATTGCCCACCAGTCATCTGACGCATTTTTGCGGCGTTGTTTATAATTTGGTCAATTCCCACTAAACAAAAATTAAAGGTCATGTATTCCACAATTGGTCTGCATCCGTTCATGGCTGACCCCACTGCAATACCAGTAAAACCAAGCTCTGCAATAGGAGTATCAATCACTCTTTTCTCACCAAATTCAGCTAACATCCCTTTAGATGCTTTGTATGCGCCATTATATTCGGCAACTTCCTCACCCATTAAGTATATAGACTCGTCGTGACGCATTTCTTCGCTCATCGCTTCACAAATGGCCTCTCTAAATTGTATCGTTCTCATATTTTATGTTGTATGTGTCTAATTTTCGAA
>JAYTBZ010000175.1:0-8515 GCA_043736705.1 Flavobacterium sp.
TACAATACAAGTTGCGAAATATACTAATTGATTATTTTAAAGAAGTAGATACCATACCTGTAATAAAGGATATCAGAATTACAGAAGAATAAAGAATTCGAATTTAAATAATAAAATAGTTTTAGAAAACATAAAGCCCTAGCCCCGATTGAAGGGAAAATCATTTTTTATCGTTTTTCACGATAAAAAATATTGCACCAAAAAGCGGGAAATAGCTCCAAAAAAATAAAAAATGAAAAGAAGAGAATTTATAGAAAAAACAGCTGCTGGTTCAGCTTTATTAAGCTTAGGATTAACATTAAGTAGTTTTGAAACTTCACAGAAAAAACATTTAACCGTGTTACACACAAATGATGTACACAGTTACATTGATCCATTTCCTGCAGATCATCCCAGAAATGCTAATATGGGCGGTGTAGCAAGACGGGCTGCAATGATTGAAACGATCAGAAAAGAGAACCCAAATGTATTATTACTTGATGCAGGCGATATTTTTCAGGGAACTCCGTACTTTAATTATTATGGCGGCGAATTAGAGTTTAAATTGATGAGTATGATGCAATACGATGCATCGACAATAGGAAATCACGATTTTGATAATGGTGTAGAAGGCCTATACGCACAACTACCGCATGCTAAGTTTGAGTTTCTATCTGCCAACTACGATTTTAAAAATACTGTTATGGATGGACAGGTAAAACCGTATAAAATTTTTAATAAAAACGGCATAAAGGTAGGTGTTTTTGGACTTGGGATTGAACTTGCAGGATTAGTTGACAAAGGCATGTACAAAGAAACCGTTTATAATGATCCTATTGAGGCAGCTCAGGACATGATACGGATATTAAAGAAAGAGCAACACTGTGATTTAGTGATTTGTTTGTCGCATCTGGGATATAAATATCGAGATGAGCCTAATAAACTTTGTGACTTAAAGTTGGCTGAAATTACGCAGGATATTGACTTAATTATTGGTGGACACACGCATACTTTCCTCGATAAACCAACTATAGTTAAAAATCTGGTTGGTAAAGAAGTATTAGTAAACCAAGTAGGTTGTTACGGTATCAATCTTGGAAGAATTGATTTTTATCTAGACAACGATAAAACTAAAGCATTCGAAGGTAAATCGATTATTGTTTAACTATAATCGATTTATTTCTGTTTCTTGTTAAAAAAATTAGATGTTTATAGTAACTATTTACTTTTTGAAAGTCGTTTAATCGCTCAACATCAATAACAAATTTGTAAAAAGTATAATAACTACTTGCAAACAAGACTATAGCCAATGGTCTTAGGTAGTTTGGCGGAAAATAAGATAAAAACCATTTTTTAATAAAAACTATAAAACATAAAGCTATCGCTAGTAAATTAGCTAAAAATCATCCAGGAACATCAGTAAAAAAACAACTAAACAATGATCTTGTTGAGCAAAAAAATATTTTTTAGAGTTTGTAGTTTCACATTTTTTTTACTGAATTAAATTCATAAAATCATCTTCAGAAATAATTGATACATTTAGTTTGTTTGCTTTGTCTAATTTGGCTGGACCCATATTATCTCCTGCAACCACATAATCTGTTTTGGCAGAGATAGAACTTCCAACTTTTCCACCATTATCTTCGATTGCCTTTTTTAAATCATCACGAGAAAATTTTTCGAAAACTCCTGAAACTACAAAGGTCTTCCCACTAAGTTTTTCAGTAGCATTTAGATTTATCTTCTCTATGATTTCAAATTGAATACCGAATTTCTTGAGCCTTTCAATGATTGCTATATTTTCTTGATTATCAAAAAATTCAACTACACTTTGCGCAATTCGATCTCCAATTTCATCGACTAAAACCAAATCGGATACCGATGCCTGAGATAAGGCTTCAATATTTTTATAATGCTTGGCCAGTTTTTTAGCAACCGTTTCTCCCACGAATCGAATACCTAATGCAAACAATACACTTTCAAAAGGTATCTGTATTGATTTTGCTACTCCTTTTACCAAATTTTCAGCCGATTTTTGAGCCATTCGATCTAAAGGAAGAATTTGATCTACAGTCAATTCATATAAATCGGCATAATTATGGACCAATCCATTGGTATAAAGCAAGGCGACCGTTTCGCCACCAAGTCCTTCAATATCCATTGCTTTCCTCGAAATAAAATGCTGAATTCTACCAATGATCTGCGGAGGACAACCATAAAAGTTAGGACAATAATGATTGGCTTCACCTTCGGTTCTAACCAAAGCCGTATTACATTCCGGGCATTGTGTAATGTATTTTGTTGGCTCTGTATTTTCTAGCCGCTTGGTCAAATCGACAGCTATAATCTTAGGAATAATTTCACCTCCTTTTTCTACAAAAACAATATCATCTATTCGAATGTCTAATTTTTCAATTTGATCAGCATTGTGTAACGAAGCTCTTTTTACAATTGTGCCAGCTAATTGTACGGGTTCTAAATTGGCGACAGGAGTAATAGAACCTGTGCGTCCTACTTGATAGGAAATCGAATTCAATCGTGTAAAAACTTGTTCTGACTTAAATTTATAAGCAATAGCCCAACGAGGCGATTTTGCGGTAAAACCTAATTCATCTTGATGATGAAAAGAATTTACTTTTACCACAACTCCGTCTGTTTCATAAGGAAGATTATGTCTGTGAGTGTCCCAATAATCTATAAACTCGAATACCTCTGATAAATTTAAAGCTAATTTAGTTTCTTTTGGAACTTTGAAACCCCAATTTCTGGCTGTTTGCAATCCCTCAAATTGCGATTGAAAAGGAAGCTTGTTTCCAATTAAAAAATACAAAAGACAATCTAGAGATCTTTTAGCAACCTCTGCACTATCTTGCAATTTTAAACTCCCAGAAGCTGTATTCCTAGGATTAGAATACGGTGTTTCTCCAATCTCTATTAAATCTTGATTCATTTTTTCAAAAGCAGCAAATGGCAAAATGATTTCACCACGAACATCAAATAAAACTGGAAAATCGCCTTTCAATTGCAACGGAATCGATTTTATGGTTTTAATATTGTTGGTAACATCATCCCCTTGGAAACCATCTCCTCGAGTCACGGCACGTTTTAATTGTCCGTTTTCATATGTAATACTTATTGATGCACCATCATATTTCAATTCACACGTATATTCGAGAGGAACTGCACCTAAAACTTTTTGAATACGATTTTCCCACTCTATTAAATCTTCCTTCGAATAGGAATTATCTAAGGAATACATGCGATGGTCGTGAGCTACTGTTTGAAAATTTTTTGTAATAGCACCACCCACTCGCTGAGATGGTGAATTGGCATCAAAATATTCTGGGTATTTATTTTCTAAATCCTGAAGCTCTTTTAGTTTTATATCAAAATCATAGTCTGAAACTAATGGTGTGTCCAACACATAGTAATTGTAGTTGTGCTGGTTTAATTCTTCCCTTAATTTTTGAATTGAATTTTGAATATTCATAGAAATAAAAATTGGCTATTTTAGTTTTGAAAAAGTGTACTAAAATAACCAATTTAAAATAAATAGCAATACAATTATGAGGCTATAATCGTATTTATTTGTTGGTATAACTGACCGTCACTCAGGAACGAACCTTGCTGAATCAATTCAAAAATAGAAGTATTGCGTTCCTCAGTAAACTCTTTTTTGCCTATTTTCATTTCGATGGTGTCTGTAAACATATTATCACTAAGCCATTGTAAACCGTCTTTTGTTAAAAAATCAACATCGGTAACTAATGACTTCAAAACAATGGATTGCACATACGTATCAAAACAATGAAATAAGAAAATATGGTTTTTTGAAAAATGTTCTAAATACGTTGCTTTAGAAAGCACACCTTCCCAGATCAAATCTGAAAACACATCTAGTTCTTGCTCGGCAACTTCTGGCTTTTCTGCTTTAATCTTGTCCCACTCTGCTTTATCTATTGCTTGAGTAGCTAGAAAATTTGTAAATTCTTGTGTTAATTCTTCAAATTGTTCTTTTGTTAATCTTGAATATTTCATGAAATATAATTTTGCTGAATTTTCTACTATCGTCTTTATTGAATATAAAAATGCGTGCAAATTTATAATTTTAAAAACAAAAAAGCCTTCTTTTTCAAGAAGGCTTTGAAGAACTATTAATAAAGATTAGAAAATATATCTAATTCCAAATTGCGCCTGCCATCTGGACAATAAACTAGCATCGTAATTGAATGTTTTAGTTTGAGTTCCGTTAAATGTATAGGTAGGAACTTTTGTAGTTTGATCAACAGATACTCCAATTGGCTGTACACTTGTAGGAACTTGTACTAATCCCCAATCAGAATTTAATAAATTTCCAACATTTAAGATATCAACACTAAACTGTATTGTATTAGTTTTTTCTGAAGCGGATGAGATTTTAAAATTATAATCTTGCATTAATTTCATATCCCATTTTCCTCTCCAAGGAGAAAGTGCTCCATAGCGCGCAGCATATTGCCCCCTTCTTTCACTCAAATATTTATCTTGATTGATAAAAGCATCAAATGCCGCTCCTTGACCTGCCCCAGAAAAAATCATAGTATTAATCTGAGCAGTTGTAGGAATAAAAATTAAATCATTAACACCAGATCCATCATTGTTTATATCACCTCCGTAAGTATAATTAAAACGACCTCCCTGAGCATATTCAAAGAAAGTAGAAACAGTAGTAGCCCATTTATTATTTGCACCGTATTTCCATTTTTTAGAACCAACTCCTATAAAACGGTGCGTATCTCCGTATTTAGAATTTGATAAAACATCATCATTTACATTCCCTAATGCTGGATTAAAATTAAATGCATCCCCAGTAATTTCCGCTTCGATAGAGTTAACATCTTTAGAAACTAAATAATTATAACCTAAACTAGCAAACAAACCATTATCAAACGTTTTTTGCAATTTAATAGAACTATTGAAAGCACTACCTTTATTTGAATTGGTTAAAACATAAGCATGAGCTCTTGCGGGGAAACCGTATTCATTCCAAGTACCTGAATCATTTGAGCCATAAATTGCTCTTTGATCAGCACCTACTAATTGACTAGTCGGAGTTTTTAATCCCCAATCTTGTACATGAACCGAATTTAAATCTTTATTGTAAGATATATCTACTGTTACAATATAGTCGCTTTCAAATTTGTGATCTAATCCTAAACTTGTTCTCCACACTTGAGGGAATTTAAAGTCATTGTCAACAACTTGATAGAAAAATGGATCTGTACCACCTACTTGGTTTCCTATCCATACAAAAGGAAGTTTCCCTGTAAAAATACCAGAACCTCCTCGTACTTGTGTTATTTTTTTACCATTAACATCCCAATTAAAACCTACTCTTGGAGACCAAAGCAAATCGTTTTCAGGTAATTTTGTAGAGTCAAAATTCACTACGCTACCATCTTTTGGATCATAATAATTAATCGTTGGAACATATCCTTCTGAATTATCAGTATCAATAAATTTTTGAATCAATTCAGAAGTATTAAAATATAAAGGCTTGTCAGCTCTTAATCCATATATTAATTTAAAATTTTCCGTGATATTCCATTCGTCCTGCACATAAAATGCCAATTGCCCTACTGTTGTTTCAGCTAAATTCCATCCACCATTTACACCGTCTTCTAATTTATTTTTCGCTTCAAATGTAGCTTGTGCATTTGCAATCGCAGTTGCATAATATCCATTCGCAATATTAGCATTAAAACCAGCCATATCTGTGTTACCAAAAACATCAAAACCATAACCTTTTAAGTTAAAAGAATTTTTGAAAATGAATTTTTCAAAAGAAAAACCAGCAGTGTAAGTATGATTCCCTCTTACAATATTTAAATTATCTGTAAATTGAATTACTTTTTGATCTAGTTTATTGTTGATAGAAAATGGTTCATGACCAGCAATAATATATGGAGAACCATCTTTTGTTATTGTAATTACTGGAGCTGGAGTAGAAAATGGTCTTCTAAAATCATCAAAATGAGTATATCCCGCTTGAATTTTATTAGAAACTGTTTCACTAAACTTTGAGTTTAATTCTAGTAAAGTAGATTGAATTCTGTTGTTTATTTGATACCCTGATTTCTCAAACTGAATAGTGTTTTGGTCAGGACCTCTACGATATATTGCAGTTGGATGCGCTGGTTTGTCTTTTGATGCATCAAGGAAATTATAAATAACGGCTAATTTATTATTGTCGTCAATATTCCAGTCTAATTTTATAATTCCTTTATTTGAATCTGAATTGTGAGTGAATCCTTGATAAGCTCCCGTATTATAACCTAATTTCCCTAATTCAGTAGAAACTTGCATCAAGTCAGTTGCTAAAACTCTTGATTCATTAACCCCTGTAGTACTATTACCATCATTAGCAACAACACTAGAACCTAAATCGCTTCTTTTATCAATTTCGTAATTGGCAAAAAAGAATAATTTATCTTTAACAATTGGACCTCCAATACTAAAACCAGCTTGCGTTTGTTCTAATGAAGGAACAAATATTTTTTCTCCTTTTATTTTATTACCTGTCAAATCTTGATTTCTATAAAAAGCATAAGCTGTACCATGAAATTCATTTGAACCCGATTTAGTTACCGCGTTCACAGAAGCTCCAGTAAAACCAGACAAAGTCACATCATAAGGAGCAGTTGCTACTTGAATTTGGTCAATTGCATCTAATGAAATTGGCTGAGATCCAGTTTGTCCACCAGGAGTTGCAGCATCCAATCCAAAAGGATTATTAAAAACAGCTCCATTCAGGGAATAACTATTGTATTGGTCATTACGACCTCCAAAAGAACCTCCACTTGCAGATGGCTCTAAACGAGTAAAATCCTCTGCAGATCTAGATATAGATGGCAAAGCCGTTAATTCTCTACGTCCAATTGTTGTTTCAGCACCAGTTCTTCCGCTTTGAAAAACTTTATTTTTTGCCCCAACAACTTTCACTTCATCTAATTTCTGACTTTCATCTTTTAATAAAACATCTAAACTGAATACTTTACCTAAATCAAGGTAAACATCATTGAATTCTTCACTTTGATAGCCTACAAAAGTTACTACAATTTTGTAAGGACCACCAATTCTCATATTCAACATACTGAATCTTCCATCTTCATTCGACAAAGCTGAATACTTAGAACCTGTTGGGGTATGAATAGCTAAAATAGTTGCAGCTGGAAGTGTTTCACCTGCTGTACTTTTTACAATTCCTTTAATACTTGATGTTGTGGTTTGTCCCACCATGGTAACAGAACTACAAAAAATCAGAAGTAGTGTGATAATTTTTTTCATTTGTTTGTTTGTGTGTTATTTGTGGCGCAAAATTAAGCAAAAAAAAATCACTCCGAAGAGTGATTTTAATGTTTTATTAACAAAAAATTAATGTTTTTTTTATTTTTCTGCAACAATTTCATAATCTAATTCAACGATAACATCTCTGTGTAAACGAACATTAGCTGTATATTTACCAGTACGCTTAACGATTCCGCTAGTTATGAATTTTCTATCAATTTGTTGACCACCTTTCGCAAGAGCTTCAGCAATATCTATATTTGTGATTGAACCAAATAATTTTTCACCACCTGCTTTTGCAAAGATTTTAATTTCAATTGCTTTCAAAGCATCTGCTAATGATTTTGCGTCAGCAACTACTTTAGCTTCTTTGTGCGCTCTTTGTTTTAGATTTTCAGCTAATACTTTCTTTGCAGATGAAGTAGCTAAATGAGCAAAACCTTGTGGGATTAAAAAATTACGACCGTATCCATTTTTTACAGAAACGATATCATCCTTAAATCCTAAATTTTGAACGTCTTGTCTTAAAATAAGTTCCATGTTGTTGTCCTTTGTTATAGAAGTTAGGTTTCATGTTTCAGAAAACCAACAACTGATTTTAATAATTATTTAAGTAAATCCGCCACATATGGCATTAAAGCTAAGTGACGTGCTCTTTTCACAGCAACTGAAACTTTTCTTTGGTATTTTAATGAGGTACCTGTTAAACGACGAGGAAGAATTTTTCCTTGCTCATTCACAAATTTCAATAAGAAATCAGCATCTTTATAATCAATATATTTGATTCCTGATTTTTTGAAACGACAATACTTTTTTTGTTTGTTAGTTTCTATGTTTAAAGGAGTAAGATATCTGATATCTCCGTCTTTTTTTCCTGAAGCCGATTGTTGTAATGTTGCCATGATTAAGCTTTTGTAGATTTTAATTTAGTTCTTCTTCTTTCAGCCCAAGAAATAGCATGTTTATCAAGACTTACAGTCAAGAAACGCATTACTCTTTCGTCACGTCTAAATTCAGTTTCAAAAGCAATAAGAACTTCTCCAGATACTTTGAATTCGAATAAATGATAAAAACCAGATTTTTTGTTTTGAATTTCGTAAGCCATTTTCTTTAGGCCCCAGTCTTCTTTAGACACCATTTCTGCTCCTCTACTAGTAAGAAAATCTTCAAATTTGCTTACTGTTTCCTTTACCTGAACTTCAGATAAAAC
>JAYTBZ010000176.1:0-8515 GCA_043736705.1 Flavobacterium sp.
AATTCAGGTGTTTAATAACAAGTTTGTGTTTTAAACGATTATTAAGGTGCTTCATCGAAAATATTTTTTGCTGGTAAATAAATGATATACTTTCGTTCTTCAAATATGGAATTAAACCCTATCTATCTAAAAAAACGAATTGTTATGAAATATTTTTCTTTAAAAGCTAACACTAAAGTGATTTCAAATCTCTTGATACTGTTTGTTTTTATGTTAATGTCAAATGTATCTGTATTTGGTCAGTCTGCACAAAAGCTTGTAGATGAAAGTACGATTGAAGTTAACAGTAATACAAAAAAAGAAAATGTCTCAGCGGTTTCCTCTCAATCAAGCAGTATGAATTTTGTTTTATGGTTTATGGGTACTAAACAAGATCCAAACGGAACAATTTCTAAAGATAATTCAAATAAAAAAATACAGGCCATAACATCTGGTTCAGCACCAAATCGTTTGCTAATCAAAGCTTTTTTAAAGAAAGCAGTTGACGCCGATAGTATGGTTTCTTAAGTGGAGGTTTACTTTAAAATGTATAAAAAAAACGCTAAATTTTAATTAGCGTTTTTTTTGTGATTGTATTGAACTTCTTTTTTTATTCAAATTCTGATGTAAAAAATAACTTCACATTCGGATATTTATTTTGTGTCATCTGGATTGTAAAGTCTGAATCAGCTAGAAATACTAATTGTCCGTACTTATCATGTGCCAAGAATTTTTGTTTGATTCTTCTAAATTCTTTAAACTCCTCACTTTTTAGATCATTTGGTTTTACCCAACATGCTTTGTGTACCGGAAAGTTTTCATACGTACATTTTGCACCATATTCATGCTCTAAACGGTATTGGATAACCTCATATTGAAGCGCACCAACAGTTCCGATGATTTTTCGATTGTTCATTTCTAGTGTAAATAATTGTGCCACACCTTCATCCATCAATTGATCGACTCCTTTATCCAATTGCTTGGCTTTCATTGGATCGGCATTATTGATGTATCGGAAATGTTCTGGAGAAAAACTTGGAATTCCTTTGAAACTCATGATTTCTCCTTCGGTTAACGTATCTCCAATTTTGAAATTTCCGGTATCATGTAAACCAACAATATCGCCAGGATAGGATATGTCTACGATTTCTTTTTTTTCAGCAAAAAAAGCATTTGGACTAGAAAATTTTAAGTTCTTCTTTTGTCGAACGTGATAATAGGGTTTGTTTCTTTCAAAAGTTCCAGAAACAATTTTTATGAAAGCCAATCGGTCACGGTGTTTCGGATCCATATTGGCATGGATTTTAAAAACAAATCCTGACATTTTCTCCTCTTTAGGATCTACTAATCGTGTTTCTGAATCTTTTGGTCTTGGTGATGGAGCAATCTGCACAAAACAGTCTAGCAATTCTCTCACACCGAAATTATTTAATGCGGAACCAAAAAATACGGGTTGTAGTTTGCCATCTAAATAATCTTGACGGTCAAATTTAGGGTATACTTCGTCTATTAATTCTAGTTCTTCCCGTAAACGATCAGCGGGCTTTTGACCGATAATTTTTTCTAATTCAGGATTTTTAACATCGGAGAAAGCGATTGTTTCTTCTATGTTTTTACGGCTATCGCCACTAAATAAGTTAATGTTTTGTTCCCAGAGATTGTAAATTCCTTGAAAATCGTATCCCATTCCTATTGGGAAACTTAATGGAGTAACCGTTAAACCCAGTTTTTGTTCCACCTCGTCCATCAAGTCAAAAGCATCTTTTCCTTCTCGGTCTAATTTGTTGATGAATACAATAATTGGAATTTTTCGCATTCTACAAACAGCAACTAGTTTCTCTGTTTGTTCCTCTACACCTTTGGCAACGTCAATCACAACTATAACGCTGTCAACTGCAGTTAAAGTTCTAAAAGTGTCTTCTGCAAAATCCTTGTGTCCAGGAGTATCGAGAATATTTATTTTTTTGTCTTTGTAATTAAAAGCTAAAACCGATGTAGAAACCGAGATTCCTCTCTGGCGTTCAATTTCCATGAAATCGCTCGTTGCTCCTTTTTTTATCTTATTATTTTTAACAGCACCTGCCTCTTGAATCGCTCCCCCAAAAAGAAGTAATTTCTCAGTTAGTGTTGTTTTTCCAGCATCAGGATGTGAGATAATCCCGAAAGTTCTTCTGCGTTGTATTTCTTCTAAAAAGCTCATATTTGTATCAATAGTTTGCAAAAGTACTATTAATAAATGCTAATTAAAAAAAATTGTATCTGCTAATTGGAGTAGGTGGGTTTTGAAGTTGCAATTCCTGCGATTTTAATTCAATATTAAAAATGCAATGATTTAATGAATGATAGAAAATAAGGCCATCTTTTCAGACAGCCTTGATGATATTTTGATATTACATATTGATTGACCAAATAGAATATCCATTTGGAGGACATTGAATTTTAACCCATTTATCCCCTTGAGTTGTTGGCTGCCAAGTTGAATTTCCTGTAAAATCTTTGATTTGTGCGTTTGTCCAATTCGTTTGGATCCATCTTTCTTGCCAAGTAGATGAATTGTTAATGTAAACTACCAAGCCAGGATTGCCATTGTATCCGTTTCTTCGTGCAACATATTCATCAGTATCAGTGAATAAAATTGAGGTGTTTCCTGTAGCTTTGTTATTATGAATCCAAATTAAATTGTTCATCTTAGTTTTGTTTAGCCATTCCTCATAATCACGATAAAAAATAGTTGGGTATCCTTCATGTGTTAAGATGTAAGCATATGCTAGCTCTTTTTTCCAGATTTCATCCGTATCATGGTTGGAGACGAATGTAACCGCTTTGTACGGATTTCTTTTCCACATCATGTCATCATTCAAAATATTTAGATTATTTCCATCGAAGGCATCATTCATTTTGTAATAACAAGCAAAATCAAAAACTGAACTATTGGCATTGTTCGCCCAATCATTTAGGATATTTACATTAGAATCCCATAATTCACCAACAGAGAAACCGCCAACATTTGCATTCCAATCTTTTATCACCCATGCGCCAAAACCTTTTACATAATCAAATCTCCATCCATCAAATTTCATCGTGTTTTTATAATATTTTCCAACTCCGTCTGTTCTTTTCCAAAGCCAATCCTGTACATTTGGAACGACATGCGCTAAATCTGGAAAACCTCCAAAAGATCCTTCATCATTATTTCCATAAGAATTTTTATAAAAATCAGCGCTGGTTCTTTTAAATTTTCCTGAAGCAACACCGGTAAAATTAGTATATGTTTGTGTTCCTGTAAAAGGATTACTTTCAAGTTGCCCGCCACTGTTGTGATTTAAAACCATATCAGCGTAAACCTGCATGTTTTCGGCATGTACTTTAGTTATTAAACTTTCTAATTCGGTACGGGAACCAAATCGGGTTTCTATTGTGCCATTTTGATTGTAATTTCCAAAATCAAAATAATCGGTAGGATCATAACCCATAGAAAATGGTCCGTTTTGTGCTTTTGAAACTGGAGGAAGCCATATAGAACCGATTCCAACATTTGACCAAGCAGTGATTTTTGCATTTATCGTATTCCACCACGTTCCACCGGCCGGCACATCCCAATAAAAGGCCTGCATCATCACACCGCCACCAGGATTTGCAACATATCTACCTGTTGTGCTTGATTGTTTTCCTGTATTGAAAGGACGACCATCGTGATTTGTTACATTGATAACTTTGAATTGTGTAGTGGCTTCTGTTGAATTGGTTACAAGATCATCATTTGAATTACACGAGTATAAGCCAACGAGTAAAGCGGATAATAGACAAATTTTAAAATTTTGTTTTTTCATAAATTAGTAATTTAGGTTAATTAATAGATTTTTGGTAGTGGTAATAAAGATTGAAATGACAAGTTTGAGTTTCTTAGTTGGGATTTGAATTTTAAAATGTATTTTATTAAAATAAAAATAAAAAGTATAAAAAAACAGAATAAAATTATTTTTAGCTAGTATTATTAAATAATAATGCAGTTTTTTAGCTAATTTATACATATTTCTACATGATTTGCATTAGATTTTTTTTAATGATGTACGAAAACGTTGTAGTGTTCACAAGTTTTAAATTAGAGAGTTAAAAATGAGTATTTTAATTGCTGTAATTTTTAATTTGTATCCCCAAAAACGAAAAATTCTGAGCAGTTCTAAGAATTCTGGGAGGATAAAAAAATTGTAAACATTAATTCTTGTGGTTAATCGAATTTGTCAAATAAGAAAAAAACAACGATGATGAATAATATCACTTTCGATTCAAGTACAAGTAATCCGTATTTATTTTATTTTTTTGATTGCTAATTTTTAGTTTTTTGATGGTTTACAAATGGGAATAACGAATAAATAAATGCGTATATAATTTTTTGTTAATAGTAGTTAGGAAACTTGTATTATGTATTTGAATTGCTATTTTTGTTCGTTTTAAATTTAAAGAATTCACAAGAATTGTATTGTAAATTTCAACTCTATTGTAGATTCTTAAAGTGTATATTTGCCAGAATTGTTCTGGCACTTATCAAAAAGGTTAATAATAATAGAATAAGTACATTTTTAAGACAAATACAAATTAGAATAATGCTAATAAATAAAATAGAAATGAAATCCATAAATAATAGAATTGCACTTACTTTTTTTCTTTTACTTTTTACAAGTGTTACAATAAGTGCGCAAGAAATTATTAAGGACTCCGTGATTGCTCCTATAAAAAAAATACAAGGAACAGGAAAACAAAAAATTGATGGTGTCATTGCAACTGTTGGAGATTACATCATATTAGATTCAGATATAGACAAATCGTATCTTGAAATTTCAGCGGGTGGTGGGTCTGTAAAAGATATTACAAGATGCCAAATGCTAGGGAAATTATTAGAAGATAAGTTGTATGCACATCAAGCGATTCAGGACAGTATTGTAGTTACTGATGCTGAGGTAAAAGGTATGATGGAAGACCGATTGAGTTATATGGTAGAGCAAATTGGTTCTTTAGATAAAGTAGTGAAGTATTACAAGAAGGATTCTGAAGAGGAATTTAGAACGTACTTTTCAGATATTTTAAAAGAAGGTAAGTTGAGTTCAGAAATGCAAAAGAAAATTGTAGATGGCGTAGAAATTACTCCTGAGGAAGTTCGTAATTATTTCAAAAAAATACCAGCGGCAGATTTACCGTTTTTTGGTGTTGAATTAGAAGTAGCTCAAATTGTCGTTACTCCAAAAGTTTCCGATGCTGACAAGCAAAAAGTAATTGATAAACTTAATGTTTTTAAAAAGGAAATAGAGGAAGGTTCTAGTTTTTCTACAAAAGCAGTTTTGTATTCTCAAGATCCAGGTTCACGTGCCAACGGTGGTTTTTACAAAATGAATCGCAAAACACCTTTTGTAAAGGAATTTAAAGATGTAGCTTTTAGTCTTGCTGAGGGAGAAATATCAGCTCCTTTTCAAACCGATTTTGGGTATCATATCATTTATGTTGAAAAAATCAAAGGGCAAGAAATAGAATTACGTCACATATTGTTAAGTCCAACAGTTACAGACGAGGCACTAACTGAAGCCAAAGAAAAAATTGCATTGATCAAAAAAAGAATCGAAGATAAAGAAATCACTTTTGCGGAAGCAGCAAGAACTTTATCGGATGAAAAAGAAACAAGAGCCAATGGTGGAGCATTAATCAATCCACAAACGCAAGACACACGTTTTGAATTGACTAAAATGGACCCAACTTTTTACAGCCAAGTTTCTAACTTGAAAGAGGGAGAGGTTTCAGCGCCTATATTGGATCAAGGTGAAGAAGGAAAGAAAAAATTTAAAATAGTTACCGTAACCAATAGAATTGACGAACATGCAGCGGACTATGCAAAGGATTATATTAAGATCAAAGATTTGGCTTTAAAAAGTAAGCGAATTACGGCTATTGGAAAATGGTTTGATGAAAAAATCAAAGAAACATATATTAAAATCATTGGTGAATACAGAGATTGTGCTTTCACAAACAATTGGTTAAAAAAATAGTCTTTACAATCTAATTTGAGATTAGAATTATGGTAAAAATATTTTAGATAAATAAATAAAAAGAGTTAGTTTTATGATTTCATAACGCTAACTCTTTTTAATTTTAAATACAAAATACATGTCAGACGTAGCAGCAATACACAACTTGGTTCAAAAACGAAATGAGCTAAAAACGGAGATAGCAAAAATCATAGTTGGACAAAATGAGGTAGTAGATCAAATTTTGCTTTGCATCTTTTCTGGAGGTCACGCATTATTAGTTGGCGTACCAGGATTGGCCAAAACATTATTGGTAAATACACTTTCGCAGGCGTTAGGACTTAATTTTAAACGTATACAATTTACGCCCGATTTGATGCCGTCGGATATTTTAGGAAGTGAAATATTGGATGAAAATCGTCATTTTAAATTTATAAAAGGGCCTATTTTTTCGAATATTATTCTTGCAGATGAGATAAATAGAACACCACCAAAAACACAAGCCGCACTACTGGAAGCTATGCAGGAACGGTCAGTAACTATTGCGGGTGAAAACCATAAACTAGACTTGCCTTATTTTGTTCTAGCCACTCAAAATCCTATTGAGCAAGAAGGAACGTATCCTTTGCCAGAAGCACAATTAGATCGATTCATGTTTGCTGTAAAACTAGGATATCCTTCGTTTCTAGAGGAAGTTCAAGTCGTAAAGCAAACCACTTCGAATATAAAAAATACGATAAACCCATTGTTTACAGCTCAGGAAATAATTGATTTTCAACAGTTGATTCGTAGAATACCAGTTGCGGATAATGTAATTGAGTACGCAGTAACATTGGTTAGCAAAACCCGTCCTGATAATCCGTTGTCTAATGAGTTTGTAAAAAATTATTTAGATTGGGGAGCGGGACCACGTGCTTCTCAAAATTTAATTTTAGCTGCCAAAGCCAACGCTGCATTTAATGGAAAATTCTCACCAGATATCGAAGATGTGAAAGCAGTGGCCATTGGAATATTGCGTCATAGAATCATAAAAAACTATAAAGCCGATGCCGAAGGTATTACTGAAGAAATGATTATCGCAAAATTGGTTTAAATTTTTGACTTCTTTTTCACTAGTTTTTTGTTCCAACTATAACGATTTCTTAGTTTAATGCTTTTTGTTTTTCAAAAATCAGCTGTTATAAATAATTTAGTATGGATTAAACAGTATAATGTTAATTTTTTAAAATTTTATCAATTATACGCATCAGAAATCAGTATTAGGTAATAATATTTTTTCAAAACACTGCATCCCTTAAATTTTTTTAAATATCATCTTAAATAACTAAATTTGCGAGATAAATAAAAATTGAGCTATTTTGGCTTTTAATTTTGAGTGAATCAAAGCAATTAGCCGCTAACATTGAAAAAAATCTATTATGAGCATTTATAGCGATTATCTAAGAGAAATCGAAGAAAGAAAAGGGCAGGGATTACATCCAAAACCTATTGATGGTGCTGACGGCATTCGTCTCAGCAAGAACACCGGCGAGATCGAGGGCTACTTCCTCGCCAGCCGCAGCCTGCCGTGGTGGGCGGTCGGCTTGTCGGTGATGGCCACGCAGCTGTCGGCCATCACGATGATCGGCACCACCGGGCAGGGCTATGCCGTCGGCATGGGTTTGCTGCAGCAGTACTACGCGCTGCCGATTGCGATGATCATCATTGCGGTCACGTTCGTGCCGTTCTTCTACAATGCGCGCATCTTCACCGCGTACGAGTTCCTGGAACGCCGCTTCGACGCCAAGACTCGTTCGTTCACGGCGCTGTTGTTCCTGTTTTCGCGCGGCATGGCAACCGGCGCCGTGATCTCGGCTCCAGCGGTGGTCCTGTCGGTGATGATCGGTCTCGACGTCAGCACCACCTGCCTGCTGCTGGCGTTGCCGACCGCGTTCTACACCATGATGGGCGGCGTGCAGGCCGTGGCGTGGACCGACGTCAAGCAGATGTACCTGATCGTGTTCGGGCTGGTCGCCGCCTGCGTCGCCCTCATGCTTGGCCTGCCCGACAACGTCAGCGTCGGCGAGGCCCTGCACATCGCGGGCACGACCGGCCGGCTGCAGGTGTTTGACTTCTCGACCGATCCCAGCGTCCGCTACACGTTCTGGACCGGCACCATTGGCGCTTTGTTCCTGTTCCTGTCGTACTTCGGCACCGACCAGAGCCAGGTGCAGCGCTACCTCACCGCCAAGTCGATAGACGAGGCGCGCACGTCGCTGTTCATGAGCGCCTATTGGAAAATTCCACTCCAGGCGTTGGTGATGATCATCGGCGTGTTGATGTTCCTGTTCTACATCTTCACGCCGCCGCCCATGCTCTTCAACCGCGCGCACGACCAGCGCGTGCGCGACAGCGCGCGGGCTGGCGAGTACGTGGCCCTGGAGCAAAAATTCGGCGAGGCAGTGGCGGCCCGGAAGGCGGCGGCCGAACAACTGGCGGCCGCGCAGCGATCGGGCGATGCGGCCGCGAAGACGACACAGGCC
>JAYTBZ010000177.1:0-3846 GCA_043736705.1 Flavobacterium sp.
GGTACACAAAATGCAACGATGAAAAGTATTTCTGATTTTAAAACCGAAATATCAGAGTCTAGAACCTTCAGTTTTTTACATGAATTAGAATCATTATTAGAAAATGGTTTGATAAAAGGTGGTGATTTAAACAATGCCATTGTATATGTAGATAAAGAAATTTCGGCTGCAACAATGGAGAGTTTAAAAGTAGCTTTTGGAAAAGATGAAATTACCGTAAAACCAAACGGTATTTTAGACAACCTAACTTTACATTATCCAAACGAAGCGGCAAGACACAAATTATTAGATGTTGTAGGTGATTTAGCTTTAATAGGAACACGAATTCAAGGAAAAGTAATTGCTAATAAACCAGGGCATTTTGTAAATACACAGTTTGCAAAAAAAATGGCTAAAATTATCAAAATAGAACAACGAAATTATGTTCCTGTTTATGATTTGCATTTAGAGCCGTTGATGGATATTCATAAAATCATGGCTGTTCTTCCCCACAGACCACCGTTTTTATTGATTGACAGAATCATTGAAATGTCAGAAAGTCATGTAGTTGGAATGAAAAATGTTACAATGAATGAGAATTTCTTTGTCGGACATTTTCCTGAGGCTCCAGTAATGCCAGGTGTTTTAATTGTAGAAGCAATGGCACAAACGGGAGGAATTCTTGTATTAAGTACGGTACCAGATCCTGAAAATTACTTAACTTATTTTATGAAAATAGATAATGTTAAGTTCAAACATAAAGTTTTACCAGGCGATACCTTAATTTTTAAGTGTGATTTAATTACACCTATCAGACGTGGAATCTGTCACATGCAAGCAAACGCTTACGCTAATGGAAAACTAGTTGCTGAGGCAGAATTAATGGCGCAAATTGCAAAAAAACAATAATTTTTTTGTTGATTTGGTTAATCGTTTATTCGGTTAATCGATTATACAGTTAAACGATTAAATAAATTATATGAATCAACCACTAGCCTATGTGCATCCAGGTGCCAAAATTGCTAAAAATGTTGTCATTGAGCCTTTTACAACTATTCATAACAATGTTATCATTGGTGATGGAACTTGGATTGGTTCAAATGTAACTATAATGGAAGGCGCAAGAATAGGAAAAAATTGTAACATATTCCCTGGTGCAGTTATTTCTGCAGTTCCGCAGGATTTAAAATTTGGTGGAGAAGATTCTTTGGCAATTATTGGTGACAATTGTACGATAAGAGAGTGTGTGACAATCAATAGGGGAACGATTGCCTCGGGTCAAACAACTTTGGGTAAAAATTGCTTGGTAATGGCAACAGCGCATATTGCTCACGATTGCCACATTGGTGATAATGCAATAATTGTGAATGGAGTAGCGCTTGCAGGACATGTTACTGTGGGTAAATATGCAGTTATTGGCGGTTTAGCAGCCATTCATCAATTTATTCACATTGGTGATCACGCGATGATTTCTGGTGGATCTTTAGTACGAAAAGATGTCCCACCATTTACAAAAGCAGCTAAAGAGCCTTTGTCATACGTAGGGATAAATTCTGTTGGTTTAAGAAGACGCGGTTTTTCAACAGAAAAAATTAGAGAAATTCAGGATATTTATAGAATTTTATACCAAAAAAATTACAATACCACTCAAGCTTTAGGTATCATTGAAGCTGAAATGGAAGCGACACCCGAAA
Organism: Flavobacterium sp.; assembly: GCA_043736705.1. Taxonomy (GTDB): domain Bacteria; phylum Bacteroidota; class Bacteroidia; order Flavobacteriales; family Flavobacteriaceae; genus Flavobacterium. Next base: position 1,674 of record JAYTBZ010000177.1, read on the forward strand.
GAGATGAAATCATTGATTTTATTCGAAATTCATCCCGTGGAGTGATGAAAGGATATTCTGGAAATTATTAAGAACAATTTCAGTTATCAAAAAAATAAAGATATTAATAAAAATAAAAAAGTATAATGGCATCTACATCAGATATTAAAAACGGATTGTGTATTAAATACAACAACGATATTTACAAAATTATTGAATTTCTTCATGTTAAACCGGGTAAAGGACCTGCTTTTGTTAGAACAAAACTTAGAAGTTTAACCAATGGTAAAGTATTAGACAATACCTTTTCTGCAGGGCACAAAATTGAAGAAGTTAGAGTAGAAAATCATAAATTTCAGTTTTTATATCCAGAAGGAAATGAGTTTCATTTTATGAATACCGAGACTTTCGAACAAATAACTTTAAACAAAAATATTTTAGATTCTCCGGATTTATTAAAAGAAGGTGAAAATGTGATGGTCAGTATCAATACAGAAACTGATTTGCCGCTTTCAGTAGATATGCCAGCATCTGTTATTCTTGAAGTGACTTATGCGGAGCCTGGAATTAAAGGAAATACAGCTACAAATGCAACTAAATCAGCAACTGTAGAAACTGGCGCGACTGTAAATGTGCCTTTGTTTATTAACGAAGGAGATAAAATTAAAATTGATACTGCATCAGGTTCCTACATGGAGCGTGTAAAGGAGTAAATTATTTGATCAATAGAAGCTGTTTTAATCAAATAATTATAACAGTTTCTAATTCACACATTTTCTTATTTTTCTAGTTATATTTATGAAATTCCAAAAAGCATATACTTTAAAGCAAATTGCATCTATTATCAACTGTGAATATGTTGGTGATGCTGATTTTCCTGTTACTGGAATGAATGAGATTCATGTCGTAGAAAATGGAGATATTGTTTTTGTTGATCATCCCAAATATTATGACAAAGCACTAAACTCAGCGGCAACAATTGTTTTAATCAATAAAAGCGTAGCTTGTCCTGACGGAAAGGCTTTACTAATTTCTGAAGATCCTTTTAGAGATTTTAATAAATTAACCAAGTATTTTAAACCTTTTCAATTTTCAAATGCATCAATTTCAGCTTCAGCTAATATAGGTGAAGGAACTGTAATACAGCCCAATACATTTATAGGAAACCATGTTATTATTGGGAAAAATTGTTTGATTCATTCCAATGTTTCTATCTATGATCATACTGTTATTGGCGATAATGTGATTATTCATGCTGGAACAATTCTAGGTGCTGATGCTTTTTACTATAAAAAACGTGCGGAGGGTTATGATCAATTGCTTTCTGGTGGAAGAGTAGTTATTAAAGATAATGTGGGGATAGGAGCTCTCTGTACAATTGACAAAGGTGTTACCGGTGACACAACTATTGGCGAAGGCACTAAAATCGACAATCAAGTACATGTAGGTCATGATACTATTATTGGAAAAAAATGTTTAATTGCTTCGCAAACCGGAATTGCAGGTTGTGTTATTATTGAAGATGAAGTTACTATTTGGGGACAAGTAGGGACCACTAGCGGTATCACTATAGGAGCTAAAGCAGTAATTATGGGTCAAACTGGTGTGACAAAATCTGTAGAGGGCGGAAAATCTTATTTTGGAACACCTATTGAAGAATCAAGAGAAAAATTGAAACAACTGGCTAACATTAAGAAAATACCAGAAATTTTAAATAAATTAAAGTAATATGTCTGCTAAAGAAATCGTTCAGAAGTTTTACAAATCAGATGCTCTAATTGATAGTGAAATCATCAAGGATTTTTTGCATCCTGAAGTAGTCGTGGAATGGAATAGTAGTAAAGGATTGATTCAATTGAATTATGATTCATTATTAAATCTTTCCAATGATTTGAGCAAAGCATACGTACGTTCTAAAGTTAGAATAAGTCATATTATTAGTCAAAATGATAGTATCTCTGTACGATATTCTCATTTTGTAAAAACGATTGAGAACCCGCGTGAAGAAATGCTATTGGCTCACTTTATGGTTATTTGGGAAATAAAGGACAACAAACTATTTCGAGGGTATCAAATGAGTCAATTATCCTAATTTCGTATCAAAAAACTGAATACGGAATACGGAATACTGATTACTATTTTATACTTTTGCAAAACAATTTTAAAAACTACCTAAAAAATATATCATGAGTGT
>JAYTBZ010000178.1:0-3844 GCA_043736705.1 Flavobacterium sp.
GCTAAGCAATTTGAAGCCAAAACTTCGGAAAGAGAATATGTAGCTTTGGTTTGGGGAAATGTAGTTGAGGATAAAGGAACTATTGAAGGCAACTTAGCAAGACACTTGAAAGATCGCATGCAAATGGCGGTTTTTGCTGACCCTGAAATAGGTAAACCAGCAATAACCCATTATAAAGTTTTAGAGCGTTTTGGGTATGTAACGTTGATTTCGTGCCAACTTGAAACTGGTAGAACACACCAGATTCGTGCACACTTAAAACACATAGGTCATCCATTATTTAATGATGAGCGTTATGGTGGTCATTTGATTTTGAAAGGAACTACGTTTACCAAATACAAACAGTTTATAGACAACTGTTTCAAAGCGTTACCAAGACAAGCGTTACACGCCAAAACGTTAGGGTTTGTGCATCCTACAACTGGTGAAATGATGCGTTTTGATACAGAACTTCCGCAGGATTTACAGGATTGTATCGAGAAATGGCGAGGTTATTCAAAATCGAATGGTACGGATGGTGATACTGAATAGAATTATGGAAGCCCCAAATTTATGGGGCTTTTTTTATGGGCTTAATTGTGGTGTTTTATATTTTAAAACTATCATATAATTTGCAATAGCAAGACAAAAAAAACAGTCTCAAATTCTTTCGATTTTATGGAAAGAATTTGAGACTGCCAAGCTTAAATATAATTCCATTGAAAGTTAGGAAATGCCTTGGTATGTATTACTTTTTATCAACTACAGGTCTGTTTTCTCGATTGGCCAGTTCCCAAGCAGTTACAAATGCAAATTGTGTTCTTTTAGCCAAAGCATCATACTCTATTTTGTCTGGACTATCCGTAGGTTTATGGTAATCAGCATGTACCCCGTTAAAAAGAAAAACAGATGGTATTCCTAATTTAGCAAAGTTATAATGATCAGAACGCTCATAAAAATGGTTTGGATCTTTAGGATCATTGAACCTGTAATCTAAATCTAGTTTAGTGTAGGTGGCATTTGCTGTGGTGCAAATAGCATCTAAATCTGTTGATAGTCGGTCTGCGCCAATTACATAAACGTAGTTGTTGGTGCCAGTATGCGCTTCATCACGGCGACCGATCATATCGATATTAATATCAGTTATAGTATTTGCAATGGGAAACAATGGATTTTCAGAATAATAACGAGAACCATGTAAGCCGTGTTCTTCACCAGTAACATGAAGAAAAAGGATAGATCTTTTAGGACCGTGACCTGCTTTTTTTGCCATTTGGAATGCTTGTGCAATTTCTAACAATGCCACTGTTCCTGAGCCATCATCATCTGCACCATTATAAATTTCTCCATTACGTGCACCCACATGATCATAATGAGCAGAAATTACCAAAACTTCATTAGGTTTTTCGGAACCTTCGATAAAGGCCCAGATATTTTCAGAATCAGGCAGATTTTCATTGTACTTGGCATTTAAGAATGCAGCTGGGATTTTTTGATAATAGTCAGTGGCAAGAGTAGGAAAGGGGATTCCGTTTTTCTTGTATTGATCTATAAGGTAAACACCTGCTTTTTTTTGTCCTGCAGAACCGGTCTCGCGACCTTGCATCTCGTCTGAAGCTACAATATACAAGTGAGTTTTTAGTTCATCAGCGGTAATCGTATTCATGTATTTTGTTGGTTCAGTAGCAACTGTGCTAATTTTTTGTGAGGTACAGCTGCTCGTTAAAACGATTAGTAAACCTAGTAAAGAAATTTTTTTCATGATTTTTTAATGTAAATTGATAAAGGTATAAATAGCATATAATGATAAAAGTAATACAATTATGATTGCGTTTATAAAAAATAGCACGCTAGTTTTGATAAACGATAGCATACGTGTTTCTCCATAAAAACGGTGGTGTGCTGGATAGAAATAATAGAGCATCCAGCCAATACCAATTGTATTAATTATTATTTGAATAAATGTGAGAACTGTAGATTCAATAACCGCATCTATTCCCTTGTTAATGAGAAACAACAATAAAAAAAGCAACAATAAAAAAGAGAAATAATGGAGCGTAAAGATGCCGTGATCAAAATAATACCATCTTTTTTTATTGTGAAAAAGCCACAGAAAAAAAGCAAATAAGGGCATAAAAATAAATAAAACTTTAGGCAAGTTGTTCGTAAAGGAATAAATGAATTTCTCGATAATTTCGCTTTGTGTATTGTTTTCTTTAACGATTTGTATTTTTTTATTGATCCAATAATTCCAATCGGATAATTTTTCAGAGGCTGGAGCGTTTTTTTGGATGGAGTCTAGTTGTGCAACTGAAGTGTAACCAAAACTTAAAATTTCGTTCTGCTCCTTAGAGCTTTTTTCGACTTGCTCTTTTTTTTGAGTATTGGATTGAAAAGATTTATTTTTGGTTGTTATAGTAGTTTCTTTGTTGGCACTGTTTTCTGAAGAATTTTCGACACTTGGAAAAACTGCAAGAAGTAAAAAGGTAATAAAACTGATAAAAATATACAATCGAACTGGAGCCAGATAAGACAATCTTTTGCCTGAGAGGTATTCTTTGGTTAAAGCAGCTGGTTTGAATAATAAATTTTTTATGGTTCTCCAAAAAGCATTTTCGTAATGGGTAAGATCTTCAAAAAAATGAATAAATAGATGATGAAAGGTTTTTCGGGTATCGGAATTTTCTTGACCACAATTAGGACAGAATTTATTTTCGACGACGTACTTGCAATTGAGGCAGGTTTTATCGATTCGGAATTTACTTTTAGACATAAAAAAACAGTATAAATTCTATATTTTTGTTGAATTTTAAGGTATAAAACTAACAAAAAAACGGAACTTATACTGTTTAATAAAAATATTTTTGAAATATTATTTTAACACATCTTTTAAGAAAGAATTCATACGCTCCCAAGAACGCTTGTCTGCTTTTGCATTGTAAGCTGCTCCTTTAGAGTTGTCATTTCCAGCTTCAGGATCTGTAAAAGCGTGAACTGAATCTGCGTAATAAATCATTTCCCAATCTGCTTTGGTATCTCTCATTTCTTGCTGAAATGCTGTTACTTCAACCGCAGGAACATATAAATCATCTGCACCGTGAAGAACTAAAACTCTAGTTTTTATTGCGTTGTTTGCTCTGGCAGCATCTCGGCCTAAACCACCGTGAAAAGAAACTACTCCTTGAACTTTCATACTGGCTCTTGCTGCTTCTAGAACTCCAGTTCCTCCAAAACAGTACCCTATTACTACAATATTACTTGGGTTGGCTCCTGCTTTTACCAATTGATCTAATGCTAATTGAATACGTCGTTGATAATCGGCTACATTACTTTTATAATACCCAGATAGTTTTCCTGCTTCTTGCGTATTTGATGGATAGTTTCCTTCGCCATAAATATCAGCTATGAAAGCATGATACCCCATTTTTGAAAGCTTTTCAGCTGATTGTTTGGCGTGGGTGTCAATTCCTTTCCAAGCAGGAAGGATGAGAATTCCAGCTTTAGTTTTACTTGCTTTTTTGGGAGCAATTGCCAATCCATTTAATTTTTGAGAGCCATCAGTGTATGGAACTGCTTTTAACTGGGCATTAACACTAGTGGAAAATAGTGCTACTCCAAGAAATGTAAAGAATATATTTTTCATATTTGTTTTTTTTATTTTTACAAATGTCTCACTAATTATGTTGTTAAGAGAAAAATATGATTTTTTTAGTTTATGACTGTATATTTAATTCTTATACTAGGAATCCAATGTTTTATTCCCCAGGATGATAAGTTTTTTCTGCATGCTTCAGTACATCTTCTTTGTAAAACAAAACGTCTTTGAATTGACCTTTTTGATACATTTCGGCTTGATCATAAAAAT
>JAYTBZ010000179.1:0-19192 GCA_043736705.1 Flavobacterium sp.
GCTGCCATAGACAATTCTTCGCTGTATTTTTTAGTAGCTGAAATCGAATCTACTGTAGGTGAAATTGCTTTTGCAGCTCCTTCGAAATTTTTTATACTGTTTCCTAAACTTGACATTAATTCGCCGTCAATTTTAGCCTCCTTAAGCATTGCATCTAATTTCTGAGACAAAAGACCCTGAGAATCTGCTGGAGTTTCGACTTTCGCTTTCTTTGTTCCTTCAGATTTACCATTGGCAAGTTCAGGATAAACTAATGTCCAATCTAATTCCTCATCAACTGGTTCAAAAGCAGAAAGCGCAAAAATGAAAGCCTCGGTTAACAATCCAACAGAAAGCATAACAGTTCCTGTTAATGGACCCAATTCGAAGTGCGTTATTTTAAAAAGAGCTCCAACAATAACAATTGCTGCTCCCATACCGTATGCAAAATTCATTGCTTTTTTTCCTAGTAATGCCATAGTCTTAATTTTTTTTATGTAGGTTTATTATTTAAAGGGGGTTATTATTTTTTCTTTTTACCGTTTCCAGTGGTTTGTAATCCCATATAATCTTGTACGGTTCTAAAACCAATGTAACTTCTAGCAGAATCCGCATATTCATGATCACGTGTACTTACTTGTAAAAAATAAGCAACATCTTTCCATGATCCACCACGAACTACTTTTCTTTGATTTTTATAATCTTGAACATTTGGATTCATTGATGAAACGTATTCGTAAGCGTTTGGATCATAAGATGAATTAGTCCATTCAGCTACATTTCCTGCCATGTTATACAAATTATAACCATTTGGCTCATACGATTTTGCTTCCACGGTATACAATGCGTCGTCAGCTGCATAATCACCTCTGTTAGGCTTGAAGTTAGCCAAAAAGCATCCTCTATCATTTTTTGTATAAGGACCACCCCAAGGGTATGTTGCAGATTCTAAACCACCCCTTGCTGAATATTCCCATTCTGCTTCGGTTGGTAATCTAAAAGAAGGAATTTGATCACGACCTTTTGTTCTGGATTTGATGTAAGAGTTTTTCTTTAAAGTTCTCCATGCACAAAAAGCTTTTGCCTGCGTCCATTTCACACCTACTACTGGATAATCTCCATATGCTTTGTGCCAAAAATAATCATTGTGCATAGGCTCATTGTATGAATAAGCATAGTCCTTGATCCAAACAGTAGTGTCAGGATACACTTTAACCTCTTCAGATTTAATAAAATCTTTTCTGTTCCCTACTTTGGCTTTTGCAGCAGCTTGAATATCCATCCAAGAATAACGGAATTTCAATTTATTCACATCAATAGTTCTTAAACCATTATATGATGCTTCGATGGGCAAATACATAGAATCCATCACTTCAGTATAAGCAGCGTCAGGATATTTTTTGGTATCTTTTATTAATTTAACTTTTTTATTTAATTTTCTACCTGCATATTGATCATCAGCAGTACCTACACTATAATAATTGTCATACATATACTTGTCATATGCGGTCATTTTTTCAGGATCAGAATCGTTGAATGCATAATCAGCAATACTTCCAGCATTTTTACCTTTAGCTTTTGGATCAGTGGCTGTTTGCCCACTTTCATCAGCCAATATTGCCAAACGTACTCTAATTGTAGAATCTTTAACCCATTCTACAAATTCTCGGTACTCACTATTGGTAATTTCTGTTTCATCCATGTAAAAAGAACGAACCGTAACTGTTTTAGTAGGAGCATCTTCTACATTAGCTAAATCGCTGTCTGACTTACCTAAAATAAAGGATCCACCTGGAACTAATGCCATTCCATATGGCTTTTCGGGATGCCATTTTCCACCATTAATACCAACTAATTCTCCCTTATCGCTTGATTTACCACAGCCAATTAAAATGGCTAAAAGTGATGTATATGCAATGAACTTCTTCATATAAATTTGGTTATCTATTCATTATTTTTAAGTGTGTAAACCTATTTATTATTTCTTAATAAAACAATATTTTTGAGATGAAATTATTTTAAACCAAAATTAATGTTAATTAAAATACAAAAGAAATATTTAGTCCACAAAATGACAAAATAATCGGTAAAAAACATAAATATTAATTTTTTATATATTTTATACTTTTTAGTTTACAAAACACTATAATTTCGATACAATTTTTATGAATTGTATTTTAAATATCAACATAACAACTACAATGTGTTCTTTCTTTGGGCTTTCCACCATCTTTCTGGCAACTCTTGATTACAAGCCAGTAAATATTCCTCATAGGAACAAGGTAATAACGTATTTCTTTTCAATTTATTACTACCATCCGAAATAAATGGAATTTCTATCCACCAGCGATCCGTTTTATCACTTTTGTAAAAAATCAGCTCTTCATCTTCCAACGGAACAATATATTTCAAGTAATTTTCCCTACTCCCAAAAGGATATTCCTGAGAACGATAATGAAACCCTTCTATAAAATACCAAATAATCTGAGCAATAAGAACAGATTCTTGTACCGAGTTATTATGATTAAATACCCCGAACGAAGATACTTTGTCGCTTATTCCAGCATATCGAGAAAGCGAACAAATTTCTTTTCCATTGAAACCATTCGGTGCAAAAGAAATAAAATTACCAGAATCCGATGATTTGACCGAATTCAAATCTATACTAACCAGATCAGCATCTCTAAAAACAGGCTCTGAAATAGAAATGGTATTGGAAACTTCTCCTAACCTATAAGCATCAAAAAACAATTTCTCAATCAAATCTATTTCTTCCTGCGAATTGAAATACGTTTGATAGCCAATGTTGCAATAATTGAAAAGATTATTAGGTTCGTCTACAATAATTTTTGTCAAGTAGGAAGTTGCTGAAACTTCTTCTTCCTCTTTCCCAAAATCAAACTTGTTATCTATAGAAACTAAATTTACCATTTGCTCTAAATCATCGTACGCTCTATAAATAGCATACGTCAAATCTTGAGAGCCACCGATTACAATCGGAATGATTTTTTTCTTAATGAGACTTGCAACAACTTTCTTAACAGCAAAATAAGTATCATCGGCAGAATTACCTGCTAGAATATCTCCTAAATCAGCAATCGATGCGTCCCAATTTCCTGGAAACAAACTATACAGTTCTTTTCTAAAAGGCAATAAGTCTACATCTGACAAGGCTTTATTATCGCCTCTGTTTTCTAATACGCCAATAAAAGCAATTGTAATTTTGTTTAAATCTGGAAATTGTTTTTCTGTGTGCAACACTATTTTACTCCCTAATTGCTGAGAGCTTAATCCATCAATAAAATGAAGGATTTCATCGCCTACGGGTTTTAGAAAATCAAATTCCATTTTTTATTTCTTTTTTCCACTCGCTTACCAAAATTTCAGATTTCTAAAAAAAGGAGGTTGAGCTGTTACAATTTATGAGTCTCTTATTTTTTCTTTGCTACCACTTTTTTTGCTGCTGGCTTTTTCGCTACTGCTTTTTTTGCCGGTGCTTTTTTAGCAGGGGTTTTCTTAGCAATCATTTCTTTAACTTCTTCCAACGTTAATTTAGAAGCATCAACATCTTTGCTTAATTCGATTTTGATTTTACCTTTAGTTATAACAGAACGTCCCCAACGAGCTTTTTCTACCAGAATCCCTTCTTCTTCCCAGTTATGCAAAACTTTATCTATGTTTTTTTGTAATTTATCTTCAATCAATGCTTCGATATCCGATTGCGAAAGATTATCAAAATTATACTTTTTGCTCACGTTGATAAACAAACCACCCCATTTTATAAAGGCACCAAAACGACCAACTCCTTTTTGAACACCTTCGCCTTTATAAACAGCTATTGGAGCATCAGCAAGTGCTTTTTCATCAATTAATTCTATTGCTCTATCAAAATCTACATCTAATGGATTTTCGCCTTTCGGCAAAGAAACAAATGCAGCTCCATGGCGAATATAAGGTCCATAACGGCCATTGCTTACCTCAACTTCTTCTTCTTTGTAATTCCCAAGATTTTTGGGTAATAAAAACAAATTCAAAGTTTCTTCTAAAGTGATGTTTCCAATATTCTGATCATTCATCAAACTAGCAAACTTTTTCTCCTCGTCATCTGCGGCTCCGATTTGTGCCATTGGACCAAATTTCCCTAAACGTACTGAAACTGGCTTTCCGGTTTTAGGATCTGTCCCCAAGATTCTCTCGCCACTTTCTCGTTCTGCATTGGCTTCAACATCCTTAACATTAGGGTGAAATTGATCGTAGAATTCCTGCATCATTTTTGACCAAACCAGATTTCCCTCTGCAATTTCATCAAAATCTTGTTCTACTTTTGCTGTAAAATTGTAGTCTAAAATATTTCCGAAATTCTTCACCAAGAAATCCGTAACAATCGTTCCAATATCGGTAGGAACTAATTTTCCTTTGTCAGAACCGGTATTTTCTTTCAATAACTTCTCTCCTACTTTTCCAGATTGCAAAATCAATTGTGTGTAATTGCGCTCTTGTCCATCTAAATTTCCTTTCTCAACATAATTTCTGTTAATAATAGTAGAAATCGTTGGTGCATAAGTAGAAGGACGACCAATTCCCAATTCCTCTAATTTTTTTACCAAAGAAGCTTCGGTATATCTTGCGGCAGCACGAGAATATCTCTCTGTCGCAGTAATGTAATTATTTTGTAATTTTTCGTTGACTTTCATTGCTGGCAACATGCCTTCTTGTTCTTCTTCATCTTCATCATGGCCTTCCAAATATACTTTTAAGAAACCTTCAAAAAGCAATACTTCACCAGATGCAGTAAAAATTTCACCGTGATTGTTTGCTTCAATTTTCACGTTAGTACGTTCTAATTGCGCATCACTCATTTGCGAAGCTAGCGTTCTTTTCCAAATCAAATCATACAAACGCGCTTGATCTCTGTCGATATCTACCGTATGACGCGACATATCCGTAGGACGAATTGCCTCATGGGCTTCTTGGGCGCCTTTGCTTTTATTGACAAATGTTCGAGGCTTTGAGAACTCTTTCCCATAGGATTTTATAATTTCAGCCTGAGCAGCTTCCATTGCATCTTTGGATAAATTCACACTATCCGTTCTCATATAGGTTATAAGTCCCGCTTCGTACAAACGTTGTGCTAGTTGCATTGTAATTCCAACAGGCAAATACAATTTACGAGCAGCTTCTTGTTGCAAAGTTGAAGTCGTAAATGGACCAGTTGGTGATTTTTTAGTAGGCTTAGTTTCTAAATCGGCTACCTTATATGTAGAACCTATATTTTTATTTAAAAAATCTTCGGCTTCTTTTTTAGTATTGAAATTTTTAGGCAGTTTGGCTTTGAATGACTTTCCCGCTTCGTTTGTAAACTCTGCCACTACAGAATATGTTGCAACAGCGTTAAAGTTTTGAATCTCTCTTTCACGCTCCACAATCAAACGAACGGAAACCGATTGTACACGTCCTGCTGAAAGTCCGCCCTTGATTTTTCTCCAAAGTACAGGCGATAATTCATAACCAACCAATCGATCTAAAACACGACGCGCTTGTTGTGCATTCACTAAATTATAATCGATTTCACGTGGATTATCAATCGCTTTTAAAATTGCTGTTTTAGTTATTTCATGAAAGACAATTCGTTTGGTTTTAGCTGGATCTAAATTTAATTCTTCGGATAAATGCCAAGAAATAGCTTCTCCCTCGCGATCCTCATCACTTGCTAACCAAACCATCTCCGCTTTTTTTGCTAAACCTTTTAATTTGGTAACCAATGCTTTTTTATCGGCTGAGACTTCATATTTTGGTTTGAAACCATTGGCTACATCTACACCAATTTCTTTAGAAGGCAAGTCGGCGATGTGCCCGTAACTAGACTCCACTTGAAAATCACTTCCTAGAAATTTCTCGATTGTTTTTGCCTTTGCAGGGGACTCAACTATAACTAAATTCTTTGCCATTGCTCTATTTTTCTGGGACAAAAGTATCTAATTTTTTTAAATATTGAGATTTTGAAATGATTTTTAAAACTATTACGTGAAGATTTACATAGAAATGATTCAGTCAAGAGAAGTTTTTTTAGCCCCGATTACTTCACAATACATTTATTCTAGTTGGAGTTCAGTGAATTTCATTTGCAGTGAAAATCCTTTTTATTTACCTTTTCGGCAAATAAAAAGATTGCAACGAAAAGCGGGACACGAGCAAAGCGAACTGACAAAGTAAATAGCTCCCCAGAAAAATGACTTAAAATCGTGTTAATTATTAATCTGACATCTTGTCATATTTATTTGAATTGCGTTATCTTTGTCCCTTTAAAATACATGATGGAAAAGATTATTGAAGAAAGTAAACAAGGCGAAAGTCTTGTTCTAGAACATAAACCCGAGAATACCAAAAAATTATTTATAGAAAGCTACGGTTGTGCGATGAATTTTTCGGACAGTGAAATTGTAGCTTCCATATTATCTGGAAACGGATACAACACAACGCAAGTTCTGGAAGAAGCTGATTTGGTTTTAGTAAATACGTGTTCCATTCGCGACAAGGCGGAGCAAACTATTCGAAAACGGCTAGAAAAATACAATGCCGTGAAACGTATTAATCCCAAGATGAAAGTTGGCGTTTTGGGTTGTATGGCAGAACGTTTGAAAGACAAATTCCTTGAAGAAGAAAAAATTGTAGACCTTGTTGTAGGTCCTGATGCGTATAAAGATTTACCAAACCTTTTGCAAGAAGTAGAAGAAGGGCGCGATGCGATTAACGTGATTTTGTCTAAAGACGAAACCTACGGAGACATTTCTCCCGTTCGATTAATGAGCAACGGAATTACAGCTTTGGTTTCTATCACGCGTGGTTGTGACAATATGTGTACGTTTTGCGTGGTGCCTTTTACCCGCGGACGCGAACGCAGCCGTGAACCGCAAAGTATAATGACCGAAATTCAGGATTTGTGGGACAAAGGTTTTAAGGAAATTACGCTTTTGGGACAAAACGTGGATAGTTATTTGTGGTACGGCGGTGGATTGAAGAAGGATTTTGAAAATGCATCCGAAATGCAAAAAGCAACGGCGGTAGATTTTGACCAATTACTCGAAATGGTTGCGGTTGGTTTTCCCAAAATGCGCATCCGATTCTCGACTTCAAACCCACAAGACATGCACGAAAGTGTTTTACATGTTATAGCTAAGCATCCTAATATTTGCAAGCACATTCACTTGCCAGTGCAATCAGGAAGCAACAGAATTCTAAAAGAAATGAACCGTTTGCATACACGCGAGGAGTACATGACTTTGATTGATAAAATTAGAACTATTATTCCAAATTGTTCTATTTCGCAAGATATGATTACCGGTTTCCCGACAGAAACAGAGGAAGACCACCAAGATACGTTAAGTTTAATGGAATATGTGAAATATAATTTTGGTTATATGTATTCGTACTCAGAACGTCCAGGAACATTGGCAGGAAGAAAAATGGAAGATGACGTGCCTGAAGAAACCAAAGCAAGAAGATTGCAAGAAATTGTCGATTTACAACAAAAACATGCTTGGCTTCGTAGTGAAGAATTCATTGGACAAACGGTAGAAGTTTTAGTAGAAAAAGTCTCAAAAAAATCAAATGAGGAGTTTTCAGGAAGAAATTCACAAAGTATTACTGTGGTTTTTCCAAAAGAGAATTACAAGATTGGAGATTTTGTGAATGTGAAAATTACTTCTTGTACTAGCGGAACTTTGAAAGGTGAAGCGGTTGGGTATTCTGAAATGAATTAAGAAAAAGTTAGTTTCAAGTTTCAGGTTTAAAGTGCTCTCAACAACCTAAAACAAAGAAAACTTTAAACAAAAAAATATGGAATCAGTTCAAAATATAAAACAACGATTTGAGATTATTGGGAATGACCCAAAGCTTAATCGTGCGATAGAAAAAGCCATACAGGTAGCTCCAACAGATATTTCGGTCTTAGTTGCTGGAGAAAGCGGCGTAGGGAAAGAAAATATTCCCAGAATAATCCATTCGCTTTCACACAGAAAACATGGAAAGTACATTGCGGTAAACTGTGGAGCTATTCCAGAAGGAACAATTGACAGCGAACTTTTCGGACATGAAAAAGGGGCCTTTACAGGCGCAACAGGTACACGTGAGGGTTATTTTGAAGTGGCTGACGGTGGAACAATTTTTCTAGATGAAGTGGGCGAATTGCCATTAACTACTCAGGTACGCTTACTCCGAGTTTTAGAAAATGGTGAATTCATCAAAGTGGGTTCTTCACAAGTACAGAAAACAGATGTTCGAATTGTTGCGGCCACAAATGTCAATTTATTTGATGCCATAGAAAATGGGAAATTCCGTGAAGATTTGTATTATCGTTTAAGCACTGTAGACATTACACTTCCTCCTTTACGCGATCGTAAAGAAGACATACATTTATTGTTTAGAAAATTTGTTGCTGATTTTGCTCATAAATATAAAATGCCTCCCTTGAAACTGGATGAAAATGCGATAGAGCTGCTACAAAAATTCCGCTGGAGCGGAAATATTAGACAATTGCGTAATGTAGCGGAGCAAATTTCAGTTTTAGAAACGAATCGTGACATTGCTGTAAAAACATTACAGTCCTACTTACCAGAACAAGGAAGTAACCTACCGTCTGTGATTAAAGGCAACAAAAGTGAAAATGATTTCTCAACAGAAAGAGAAATTTTATACAAAGTGCTTTTTGACATGAAAAGTGACTTGAATGATTTAAAAAAATTAACGCTGGAACTAATTCAAAACGGAAGCTCGAAAGTGCAAGAGACCAATCAAAATTTGATAAAAAAAATATATGGCTCCAAAGAAAACGATAGCGAGATCGATTTTGAAGAAGAACCAAGGTCGTCGTTAATCTCGACAAAACAGAATAATGAAGAGGAATATCAAGAACATGAGGATAATTATCTTTTTGCAGAGACCATCGAGGAAGAAGAAACGTTACGTTTAGAACAGAAAGAAATCGAAATGATTAAAAAATCATTAGAAAAAAATAAAGGAAAACGAAAAGCAGCAGCAGATGAATTGGGTATTTCTGAACGAACATTGTACCGCAAAATAAAACAATTCGATTTGTAGCATTTTCAAAAAAAATGGCACGAGTGTTTAAACACAAAATGAATATCTTTGACAAAAGTGTTAACAAGTTTGCGAAGTAATTTAAACTAGAAAATGAAACATATAAAACGTATTCTTTTTTTCATAATTATATTGGGTATTAACAGTTGTTCCGTCTACAATTTTACGGGGACAGGAAAAATTGATGGAGAAACATTTCAAGTTGGATTCTTTCAGAATAATGCTGAGCTAATTGAACCCGGTATAGACAGAACATTTACATTAGAACTCCAAGATTTAATTCAAAACCAAACTAATCTAAACTTAGTCAAAAATGGTGCGGATTTAACATATGAAGGTGAGATTGTTGACTATAGAATAAGTCCAATGACAGCAACTGCTGATCAACGAGCCGCTCAGAACCGCTTGACTATTCGGGTAAATGTGCGTTTTACAAACAAGAAAAAAGAAGCTGATGATTTTGAAAAACCATTCACTTTTTTCTACGATTATCCTGCAGAACAACAATTGACAGGCGCTACTTTAAATAGTGCTTTGAAAGATATCTTTGAGAGAATTACACAAGACATTTTTAATGAGTCGCTTGCGAAATGGTAAATAAATGTTGTTTCGTTTAATTTGGGACAACAAATAAACGGATAATTAAATATACTAATACTTTTTATGAATGTAACCGATTATACTTATTTGATTAATAAACCTGATGCTATTCATGAAAAGCAAACGGAGGCTTTGGAAAAAGTACTCCAAGAGTTTCCTTATTTTCAAAGTGGCAGAGCCATTCAATTAAAAGGGCTTTACAACCAGAACAGTTCTAAATACAACGTAGCATTAAAAATTACTGCTGCATATACTACAGATAGAAGTGTTTTATTTGAATTCATTACCTCTGAAACGTTTACTTCTATTCAGAAGGGACTATATGATAAAAAAGCATTAGAAATACTCGATATCCAAGTAATCGATAGTGAGATTATTGCGACTGAACTTAAACCGGAAGCTAAAATCAGCTCATTAGAACGATCAATACTTACCTCTATAAAAAAAGCTACAGGAATACCAGTAAATGAGGAAACTAAATTTACCGAAGAGAAGCTGTCTATTGGTCAGCCATTAGACTTCTCTAAAAGCGAACAACACTCTTTTCAGGAATGGCTTCAACTCTCCCGAAAACAACCTATTGAAAGAGAAAAAGAAACCCAAATTACTTCAGAATACCCTTTACTAGATGAAGATAAAAGAAAGAAGTCGAAACTGATCGATCAATTTATTGAAGCAAGTCCAAAAATCTCACCGGTCAAGCACGGCGTTGCCTCAACAGTTACTTTTGAATCACATGCGGCAGACACTTCGTTCTTGATGACAGAGACTTTAGCTAGAGTGTACTTAGAACAAAAAAAATATCAAAAAGCGATTCAAGCTTATGAAATATTAATTTTGAAATATCCAGAAAAAAGTAGTTTCTTTGCAGACCGCATATCGGATATTAAGATTTTACAAAATAATAATAATTAAACAATGAGCACATTTTCAATTTTTTTAGTTTTAATAACTATAATTTGTTTTCTATTAATCGTGGTTATCATGGTTCAAAATCCTAAAGGTGGAGGATTATCATCTACAATAGGTGGTTCTCAAATGTTAGGTGGAGTACAAAAAACAACTGATTTTTTAGATAAAAGTACCTGGACATTAGCAACTATACTAATTGCACTTATATTACTTTCAAGCTTGAGCTTTACAGGAACATTAAGTGATACTGATTCTAAAATTATTGAAAATACAGGAAGCGCCGCACCAACTACTAATACACCAGTAGCTCCTAATCAAAACACACCTGCTGCAACAAATCCAGCAAAATAAATTATTAGACCATATTCTAAAATGCCAGCCTGTCAAAGCTGGCATTTTTTATAAGTAATTATGTCAGTTTGATTAGGATGGCACAATTTCTGAAATCAATTTAATATTAAAATAAATACTATAAAAACATACAATCATGGCTTTAAACATTAAACCACTTTCGGACAGAGTTCTTATTGAACCAGTAGCTGCTGAAACAAAAACTGCGTCCGGGATTTTTATTCCAGATACAGCTAAAGAAAAACCGCAAAAAGGAACTGTTGTTGCCGTTGGAAATGGGACAAAAGAACACACAATGACTGTGAAAATTGGTGATTCTGTTCTTTACGGAAAATACGCTGGTACCGAATTAAAACTGGAAGGAAAAGATTATTTGATCATGCGTGAAGACGATATTTTAGCAATAATATAATCGAACTAACAAATAAACGAATTAACAAATAAATTATAATGGCAAAAGATATAAAATTTGATATTGAAGCACGTGACGGACTAAAACGTGGTGTTGATGCATTGGCAAATGCAGTAAAAGTAACTCTTGGACCAAAAGGTCGTAACGTAATTATTGGCAAAGCTTTTGGCGGACCAAACGTTACTAAAGATGGTGTTACCGTTGCAAAAGAAATTGAGTTGAAAGATCCATTGGAAAACATGGGTGCTCAAATGGTAAAAGAAGTTGCCTCTAAAACGAATGATTTAGCTGGTGACGGAACTACAACTGCAACTGTTTTGGCACAAGCAATTGTAAAAGAAGGTTTGAAAAACGTTGCGGCAGGAGCAAATCCAATGGATTTGAAACGTGGTATAGATAAAGCGGTTGAAGCTATTGTAGCTGACTTAGCAAAACAAGCTAAGGTAGTAGGAAGCGATTCTGAAAAGATTAAACAAATTGCTTCAATTTCTGCAAACAATGACGAAGTAATTGGTGAGTTAATCGCTACTGCATTCGCAAAAGTTGGAAAAGAAGGTGTTATTACTGTTGAAGAAGCCAAAGGAACAGATACTTACGTTGATGTTGTAGAAGGTATGCAATTTGACAGAGGATATCTTTCTCCTTATTTTGTGACTAATTCAGAGAAAATGGAAGTAGAATTGGAAAGTCCTTACATCCTTTTATATGACAAAAAAGTTTCTTCTTTAAAAGAATTATTACCGGTTCTGGAACCAATAGCTCAATCTGGAAAACCATTATTGATTATTGCTGAAGATGTTGATGGTGAAGCATTATCTACATTGGTGGTAAATAAATTACGTGGAGCCTTGAAAATCGCTGCTGTAAAAGCACCTGGTTTTGGAGACAGAAGAAAAGCAATGTTAGAAGACATCGCTATCTTAACTGGAGGAACTGTAATTTCAGAAGAAAGAGGATACACTTTAGAAAACACAACTATCGAAATGTTAGGAACTGCTAAAAAAGTGACTATCGATAAAGACAATACAACAATTGTAAGTGGAGCTGGTGAAGCAGACATGATCAAAAATCGTGTCAACCAAATCAAAGGTCAAATGGAAGCTACTACTTCTGATTATGATAAAGAAAAATTGCAAGAGCGTTTAGCTAAATTAGCGGGTGGTGTTGCTGTACTTTATGTAGGTGCTGCTTCTGAAGTAGAAATGAAAGAGAAAAAAGATAGAGTTGATGATGCACTTCACGCAACTCGTGCTGCTGTTGAAGAAGGAATTGTTGCTGGTGGTGGTGTTGCACTTTTAAGAGCTAAAAATGCACTTAGTGCTATTAAAGCGGACAATGCTGACGAAGCAACAGGTATTCAAATTGTATCTCGTGCAGTAGAATCTCCATTGAGAACTATTGTTGAAAATGCAGGTCTTGAAGGATCAGTTGTTGTGGCAAAAGTTGCTGAAGGCACAGGTGATTTTGGATACAACGCAAAAACGGATGAATACGTTGACATGCTTAAAGCAGGTATTATTGATCCTAAAAAAGTAACGCGTGTAGCATTAGAAAACGCAGCTTCAGTTGCCGGAATGATATTGACTACTGAATGTGCTTTGATTGATATTAAAGAAGATAATGGTGGCGGAAACCCAATGGGTGGTGGTATGCCAGGAATGATGTAATTTCATTTCCTATTTAGTCTTAAAAAAACCGTCTCGATTATTGAGACGGTTTTTTTATGACTTGAATTATTCTATTCTTGAACCTTAGACTTTTTACTAAACTTGTAAATTACTGGTAAAACTGTTATTGCGACAAGTGCAATGACAATAACTTCGATGTGTTCTTTTAAATCAATTTGATAATTTTCTAGTAAAAAGCCATATAAATAATGCCCTGCAAAAATCAGTGTGAATGACCAAATAAAGGAACTCAAGATATTGTAAAACATAAACTTCTGTTTATCCATAGAAACAATTCCAGCAACTATAGGAGCAAATGTTCTAAATATTGGAAGAAATCGAGCGAAAATAATGGCTTTACCACCATATTTTTCGAAGAAATCTTTGGACTGAACTAAATATTTTCTTTTGAACCAAAAGCTATCTTGCTTGTTGTACAAATAATAGCCGCTTTTTGAACCAAACCAATACCCAACAACATTACCTAAAATCCCTGATAAAGCTACAAATGTTGCTAAAAGTGCAACATTAATAAAATCATTTTCAATGAATAAAATGTTTTCTATTAATTCACGGCTGTAAATCCCGGCCAAAAACAACAAACTATCTCCTGGTAAAAAGAATCCCGCAAAAAGACCTGTTTCTGCAAAAACTATAAATAAAACTATATAAATACCCAATTTAATACCATTAACATCAAAATGAATATAAAAAAGCGGGTCAATCAAATTCTTCCAATCAAAATCGTTCATTCTACGGGGTTTTATGCTACAATTATTCGTCTGTGAAAGTACGGATAATATATCTTAACCACAATTTATAAAACTATTTTAAAGTTTTATTAACTATTTAAATGAACTAAAATAACGTTACATTACTTAAAATCTAAACGTATTAATTACAAAAATTTAACAGCACTTTATAACCGTTAAGTTCCTTTC
This sequence comes from Flavobacterium sp., assembly GCA_043736705.1. Taxonomy (GTDB): domain Bacteria; phylum Bacteroidota; class Bacteroidia; order Flavobacteriales; family Flavobacteriaceae; genus Flavobacterium. Next base: position 13,959 of record JAYTBZ010000179.1, read on the forward strand.
ATTTTTACATTACGTGCACTTTTATAAAGTCCAAAAAAATATCCACAAAAAAACCAAAGCTTTCACTTTGGTTTACAACATTATTTCCGATTGTATTGGCAGCAGGAATGCAATCCATCATAAACCTCTTTTGACGCTTTAAACTCCCCAGTGTCGTGGCCCACTGCAGCAATTGCTTTTTGAATTGTTGTAACATCCGTTTTCTGCTCATTTACAATTAGATAAAGCGTACCACAATCCATATGCCAATCTGAAGACTTTACCCCTGAAACACTTAATGCAGCTTTTTCAATCCTTTTTTTACACATTTCACAATTTCCACTAACGTGAAATTCAATCTTTGCATTCTTATTTTTTACTTCTTGTGCATTGCTTGTATATACAGCAAATACCAATAAAACTCCAACTATAATATTTTTCATCCTTTATTTTTTTTTAAGATTATTTAATTTTAAATCGCAAACCCGTATAATACATTTGTCCAAAAACTGGACCATAAACTATTGACGCATCAAAAGTAGATCCAAATGGGTTTTCATTGCCCAGTATAACATTTTCCTGTTTGTAATTTCCTATATTTTCTCCGCCAATGTACATTTCAAAAGTGTCAGAAAAAATTCTTGTAACTTGAGCGTTCATTACAGAAAATGACGGCGAAAATATAGGTAACCTGTCTACTTCTGGATTGGTTGTAGTAGTAGGCAATTGCTGTTTCCCTAGCCAATTCAACGTGTAATCAAACTTCCATTGTTTTCCCTTATCTAAAATAGGAGTTTCATATCCTAAATTCCCAAAGAAACGATGTTTTGCCTGCAACGGCCTTTGAAATGTTCCTGACAAATAATCTGTTTGAATATCATAGAATTTATAAGCGGTTCGCAAATTGAAATGCTTTTGTAGCTCAATATTAAATTCTACTTGCATGCTATTAGCATAGGACTTCCCCTTTAAGTTATAGAACAAAACCTGCTGCGGACTTTGCAACACATCGACTACAACTTGGTTTTGAAAATCGGTTCTGTAAAAATCAAAACCAACATCGGCACTTTTGCCAAAAAGAAAAAAACCCTGCATAAAACTCAATCCGTAATTCCACGCTATTTCAGGATTTAAACCATAAAATTTTCCATTAGTGTCCAAAAAATCAAAGGTTCTTGAACTAGCTAAAAGCTGCTGATTTTCGGCAAAAACATTTGCGCTTCGTTTTCCTCTTCCTGCTGAAAATCGTAAAACTCCTTTTTCCCAAGGATTATATCGAACGTGTAACCTTGGCGTAGCAAAAGTTCCTAAACGATTGTGATTGTCTATCCTACCGCCCAAAACTATGCTAAAATCATCCGTGTTATCATAGGTATATTCAAAAAACATACCTACTGAATTATCAATCCTATTATAATCATTCATTTTTACAAATTCCCCATATTTATCATACGTGAAATTCAAACCCGTTGAAAATTTATTTTTAGTATTGTTGATAATCGAATTAAAAATCAGGTTCGAGTAATAACTTTTTTGTTTAATATTATATTGGTTTAACCCAAAATAAGAATTTTGATCATGGCTATTAAAAGCATTTTGAAAACCAATGCTCTGATAGGGCATATCCGGAAAAACATATCCTAATTTTGTGGAAACATCAAAACGTTCCGTATTGATTTCGGAACCCCAATAATTCATTGTTCCTCTATCCTTATTGGGATCAAAATTCAATTGTCCTGTTTGCTTCTTATCGTTCATATAGCGGAAGTTGATGAAACTAACCCATCCTTTTTCGGCATTAGTATATTGCCAACGATTAAGAATATTAATTTGTTTAGCCAACGGGTTGTCCAGAAAACCATCGTTGTTCATATCATTTTTTAAAACTCTTGTGTTTCCGTGGAGGAACAAACTACTACTCCACTTGTCAGAAATCTTAGCATTAAAATGCGTATTTAATTCAAATCTGGAATCTGTTGCACCGTAGAAATTCAAAAAAAATGCAATATCGCTAATTGGCTTTATCAATTCGGTGTTAATTTGTCCCGAAATACTTTCGTACCCATTGATTACACTTCCGGCGCCTTTGGTTATTTGAATGCTTTCAACCCAAGTTCCCGGAGTAAATGATAATCCGTAGGCTTGAGATGCACCACGTACCGAAGGAATATTTTCCTCAGTAATCATCAAATAAGGACTTGTTAGTCCTAACATTTTTATTTGTTTCGTGCCCGTCAAAGCATCCGAAAAATTGACATCGATAGAAGGATTGGTCTCAAAACTTTCAGCCAAATTGCAACAGGCAGCTTTGAGTAATTCTTTGCTCGTTAGTACTGTAGTATTAGCCGTCAGGCTATAGGATTTTTTTAAGCTTTTACTACCGTTGTTTACTTTTATTTCTTGCAATGTATCTTGTGAAAATGATATAAATGTACTAAGCAAGAACATTAATAGTACTGAAACTTTATTTTTCATGATTGGTTTTTAATGTTTAAAAAATAGTGAACCACAAAAAATGTGATTTAAACTTTTGTAAAAACATTAAAATTATGCGTAAAAAATATATTTATGAAATAGCTTAAAAAATGGAGGTGCATTAGCATGGCTGTAGTACGAAGTTGATTGTCCATTTTTTAAATTTGATACAAACAAAAAAACAGTCGGATTCCATTCACTCAATTGAAGTAAAAAATGTGCTTGAAAAGAAACATTTTTTTGAATAAAATCTTGACTTTTCTTTTGAAATTTTACTTCTTTATCGCTGCAACAATGTGATTTTTTTTCAATGATACCGCAACAAGCTTTTTCTAAACCTTGTCCTTGAATAGGCGTTTTTAATGAAACCGATTCTATTACATCACCACAATAACGAATATTAAATGCTATTCCCATATTGGAAACCAATATGAAAAAAGCCAAAATAATGCATATGTGATGCTTATGTTTCATTGTGCAAAATTAATGATTTAATTATCGCAAAAAAATCAATTTTACATATTTCCGACTCGAAAATATTTTAGAAGATTCAGTACAGTTTTAAAATCAAGAAAACAGGTAGTTCAAATTATTACAGGTAGCTCGACACTGAAAAAATCACTTTTGTAGTTTTTGATAATAAAAACCAGGAATGAACAATAAGATAAAAATAGGCTGAATTAAGAACCTACGTACATAAAACAAAAGCCAATTATTACCCTCATCTATGTAAACGATTAAAAAGAAAATAAAACTTAAAACAATAAAGAAAATCACGTAAAGCAGTAAGGAAAATTGAATCATACCTACATCTTTAAAAAACACATAAATGATACCCAATGAAACAATCGCATTTAAGGAATAACGAAATAAAAAGCCTAAAAATAAGTATGTCGATTTGAAATTTGGCAATCGCAGCTTGGTAAAATCTTTTTTAAAAAAATCCAATAAAGGATCATAAAACAACTGATCCTCGAAGACTCGGATAAGAATTAATAATCCAACTAGCAGAAGAAATTGGACTACTATCAACTTATTATTTAGAATCTTTTGAAGCATATTTTGAAAATTTACGAATCCAAATTAACCACAATAAAAAAACTATACCATAAATAAACAAAGGAAAAAGAACTCCGTGTAAGAATGATTCTTTTTTTGGAAAATAAAAAATAAGAGCACTCAGCGCTGCTATTCTCACTACATTCAAAAAATAAATCAATAGGCTTCCGCCAAAGATAAATAGTAGTGTAGTTTTTATTTTTCCAGAAAAAGCAATTACAAATGAAATGAATAAAATAATTACGCTAATTGCATTACAACCTTCTACAATTCGCGCAACATATTTTTGCTCATAAAACAATTTCATGTAAGAATGTTCAACACTTTCTTCGATTGAAGATTCATCCGTAAAGAGCTGCAATACTAGTTGCGTATTTTCACTCACCATTCTTGTAATAGAATCTATTTTATTTTCTTCAAAACTATTAAGATATTGCTGATACAAAAAAGTAAATAGTATGTATGTCAAAAAAAAAGTACCCAAAAAAAGTAAAAACGGTTTGTAGAGACTAAAATATTTTTTCAAAATCTATTTTTTTAACAAATTTATATAAATTTTGAAACTGGCTTTAAATACTTTTGCATAAATAAAAATAAAAAACATGACATTTCAAGAATTACAACCAAAAGTAACCGAAATCACATTAAATACAACGCAATCTAGAGATGAAAAACTATTGTCTATTTGTGAGCTATTAAGCAACTCTATTGACTATTACAATTGGGTTGGATTTTATTTTGCAGATCACGAATCAAAAACACTTCATTTAGGTCCTTATGTAGGTGCGGAAACAGATCATACTGTAATCCCGTTTGGAAAAGGAATTTGCGGGCAAGTAGCTGTTTCTAATGAGAATTTCGTGGTTCCAGACGTAGCAGCACAAGATAATTACATTGCCTGTAGCTTTACCGTAAAATCAGAAATTGTGGTCCCATTATTTGTAAACGGAAAAAATATTGGTCAAATAGACATTGACAGCCATGTATTAGATCCTTTTAATGCTGAAGATGAAAAGTTCTTAGAATTTGTTAATCAGGAAATTGCGAAGTTGTATTAAGATTTAAAATAATTCATATTTCATAATTCATATTTCATAATTATTTTCTACTTTTGCACCCGTCTTACAATAGCTGTATGACATACATAAAAATCATTAAACAAATATTGGAATGTATTTAACTAAAGAGATTAAAGAAGAAATCTTCGCTAAACACGGAGAAAAAACAAATACTGGAAAATCAGAAGCTCAAATTGCTTTGTTCACTTTCAGAATTAGCCATTTAACTGAGCATTTGAAAAAAAATCGTCACGATTACAACACAGAGCGTTCATTAGTATTGCTTGTAGGTAAAAGAAGATCTTTGTTGGATTACTTGAAGAAAACAGAAATCAACAGATACCGTGAAATTATCAAAGTATTGAATATCAGAAAATAATCAATAGGAAAGAGGTGCGAAAGTGCCTCTTTTTTTTATTATACAATTTACAGTCTAATGATTTTATTTAAATCCTGACACAAAAGGGATTAGAGTCAAGACTACACCGAAAAGTCATCATGATTTCGTGATGATAAATAAAAAAGTTTGGTTTTTCATTGGGTTTTAGGCATTAACTACGCAAAACAACAACTACAACACAACTAGAACCCATGTTTAACTAATAAATTAAATTTATGATTCCACAATTATTTGTAGAAAGTATCGATTTAGGTGATGGCAGA
>JAYTBZ010000180.1:0-3820 GCA_043736705.1 Flavobacterium sp.
CCAGCTAACTGTGCAGTTAATTCTTCAATCGCGATTGATTTTTCTTCTCTAGTCATACTAAAAATTATTAACTACCAATTATACTGCTTTTGGATCCAATGCAATTGCAGGACTCATAGTGCTTGTAAGGTGAATACCTTTAATGTAGGTACCTTTAGCAGCAGTTGGTTTAAGTTTGATTAATGTTTGAATAATTTCGTGTGCATTGTCATAAATTTGCTCAGCTCCAAAAGAAACTTTACCAATTCCTGCATGTACGATACCAGTTTTATCAACTTTAAAGTCAATTTTACCAGCTTTAACCTCTTGAACAGCCTTAGCAACATCCATTGTTACAGTACCTGTTTTAGGGTTTGGCATTAAACCTCTTGGTCCTAAAATACGCCCTAATGGACCTAATTTACCCATAACAGCAGGCATAGTGATGATAACATCAACATCTGTCCAACCATCTTTAATTTTTTGAAGGTAATCGTCAAGACCTACATAGTCCGCACCAGCTGCCAAAGCTTCTGCTTCTTTATCTGGAGTAACTAATGCTAATACTTTTACATCTTTACCAGTTCCGTGAGGCAATGTTACTACACCTCTTACCATTTGATTCGCTTTTCTTGGGTCTACACCCAATCGAACAGCGATATCAACAGACTCATCAAATTTTGCAGAAGCAATAACTTTTATCAATGCAGCTGCATCTTTTAAAGAGTATAATTTGTTCTTTTCAATTTTTGAAGCAGCCTCTTTTTGCTTTTTTGTCAATTTTGCCATGTCTTTCTCTTAATTAAAAAGGAGAATCTCCTGATACAGTTATACCCATAGATCTAGCTGTTCCAGCAATCATGCTCATAGCAGATTCGATTGTGAATGCATTTAAATCTACCATTTTATCTTCAGCTATTGCTTTGATAACATCCCAAGTAACGCTTGCTACTTTTTTACGATTTGGTTCACCAGATCCTGACTTTAGCTTCGCAGCTTCCAATAACTGGACTGCCGCTGGAGGAGTTTTTACAACAAAATCAAATGATTTGTCTTTATACACAGTAATTTGTACTGGGCATATTTTGCCGGGCTTATCTTGTGTTCTAGCATTAAACTGCTTACAGAACTCCATGATGTTTACCCCAGCAGCTCCTAAAGCAGGTCCAACCGGTGGCGACGGATTCGCAGCACCTCCCTTAACTTGTAGTTTAACTACCTTACTAATTTCTTTAGCCATTTTTTAAAAATTTAACATTACAATTATTGGAAGCAATTGTAATGGATATTATAGATGTAACAAAAATTATACTTTTTCAACTTGCATAAAACTTAATTCTAATGGGGTTTTTCTTCCGAAAATCTTAACCATTACTTCTAGTTTACGCTTTTCTTCATTGATTTTTTCAACAGTTCCATTGAAACCATTAAAAGGACCATCAACAACCTTGATTGTTTCTCCGATGTTAAATGGAATAGCACGGGTATCTGTATTTACAGCCAACTCATCTACTTTACCTAACATTCTATTGACTTCAGACATTCTTAATGGTACAGGTTCTCCACCTTTAATTTCTCCTAAAAAACCAATAACACTTGTTATAGACTTGATAATGTGAGGTATCTCACCAATAAGATTAGCTTCAATCATAACATAACCAGGAAAATAAACTTTATCTTTGATTATTTTTTTTCCCTCTTTTACCGTAACTACTTTTTCAGTAGGTACTAAAACTTGGGAAACATAATCGCCCATTCCTAGTCGCGCGATCTCAGTCTCGATATAAGATTTCACTTTATTTTCTTGCCCACTAACCGCTCTAACGACATACCACTTCTTGATATTATTATCTGTCATAACAAAAAAATTATGATTTTATCCAGTTAAAAAATCCAGCCAAAGCTTTTGCGAAAATTTCATCTACTCCCCAAGTTGCCAAAGCGAATAATACTGAAAAAACAGCAACAACAATCGTTAGACGCTGTACCTCAGGCCAAGCTGGCCAAGTCACATTTGACTTTAATTCCTCAAATGCTTCTGATATGTAATTAACAACTTTTGTCATTATAATTTATTTTTTGCACGGGCGGAGGGATTCGAACCCCCATCAACGGTTTTGGAGACCGCTATTCTACCCTTGAACTACGCCCGTAGAATAAAAAGTAGCGCCATCGTTAAACGACACTACTTTTTGAATATATTTTAGTAGATTATCCTACTATCTCAGTAACTTGTCCAGCACCTACAGTTCTACCACCTTCACGGATAGCGAAACGTAAACCAACGCTCATTGCGATTGGGCTTAACAAAGAAACATTGATAGTTAAGTTGTCTCCTGGCATTACCATCTCTACACCTTCTGGCAAAGTAATAACCCCTGTTACGTCAGTTGTACGTACATAGAACTGTGGACGGTAGTTATTATGGAATGGAGTATGACGTCCACCTTCTTCTTTTTTCAAGATATAAACCTCTGCTTTAAAAGTAGCGTGTGGTTTTACTGAACCTGGCTTAATGATAACCATTCCTCTTTTGATAGATTCTTTATCAACACCTCTTAACAATAAACCTACGTTATCTCCAGCTTCTCCTCTATCAAGAATTTTACGGAACATCTCAACTCCTGTGATAGTAGAAGTTAATTTTTCAGCTCCCATACCAATGATTTCAACAGCATCTCCTGTATTAGCAATACCAGTTTCGATACGACCTGTAGCTACAGTTCCACGACCAGTAATAGTAAATACATCTTCAACTGGCATCAAGAAAGGCTTTTCAGTATCTCTGATTGGCTCTTCTATCCAAGAATCTACTGCTTCCATTAGTTCAAGAATTTTTGGAGTCCAAGCTGGATCATTATTTAATCCACCAAGAGCTGACCCTTGAATAACTGGACAATTATCCCCATCATATTCATAGAAAGACAATAAGTCTCTAATTTCCATTTCAACAAGCTCTAATAATTCCTCGTCATCAACCATATCCACTTTGTTCATGAATACAACCATTCTAGGAATACCAACCTGACGACCCAAAAGGATATGCTCACGTGTTTGTGGCATTGGCCCATCAGTTGCAGCTACTACAAGAATAGCACCATCCATTTGAGCAGCACCAGTAACCATGTTTTTTACGTAATCCGCGTGACCAGGACAGTCAACGTGTGCGTAATGACGGTTTGCAGTTTCATACTCAACGTGAGATGTATTAATTGTAATACCTCTTTCTTTTTCTTCAGGAGCATTATCAATTTGATCAAATGATTTTGCTTGACAGTAACCCGCATCAGATAATACTTTAGTGATTGCTGCAGTTAATGTAGTTTTTCCGTGATCCACGTGCCCAATTGTTCCAATGTTTAAGTGGGGCTTGTTACGGTTAAAGGTTTCTTTTGCCATTTTACTTAATTTTTAATCTAGTTTATATATTTATTTCAATTTCCTTCTTAATTGAGCCAACTACGGGAATTGAACCCGTGACCTCTTCCTTACCAAGGAAGCACTCTACCTCTGAGCTAAGTCGGCAGAATCCTTGATTTAAAAGTTTAAATTTTTAATTTTAGATTTTCAATCTAAAATCTAAATTCAAAAATCTAAAATTAATTCCAGTGGGGAGAGCAGGATTCGAACCTGCGAAGTTTACACAGCAGATTTACAGTCTGCCCTCGTTGGCCGCTTGAGTATCTCCCCAACTTTATCTATTATAAAACCTTTACGGTTTTGAGCCGGCGGAGGGACTCGAACCCACGACCTGCTGATTACAAATCAGCTGCTCTAGCCAACTGAGCTACGCTGGCAAATCAATAAAAAAAGTCCGCTATTTCTAACGGACTGCAAATGT
>JAYTBZ010000181.1:0-19113 GCA_043736705.1 Flavobacterium sp.
TTTTGGGAAGTAATCGAAAAGCATAAAGTTACACAGTTTTATACTGCTCCAACTGCTATTCGTGCTTTGGCAAAAGAAAATATAGAATTTGTACAAAAATATCCATTGAAGTCGCTTAAAGTTATAGGATCAGTTGGTGAACCCATAAATGAAGAAGCATGGCACTGGTATAATGATCACGTAGGAGATAAAAGATGTCCTGTTGTAGACACGTGGTGGCAAACTGAAACAGGTGGAATTATGATTTCGCCAATTGCATTTGTTACACCAACAAAACCGACGTATGCAACCTTACCTTTACCAGGAATTCAACCAGTATTAATGGATGAAAAACGTAATGAGATAGAAGGGAATCAAGTCGTTGGAAATTTATGCATTAAATTTCCATGGCCCGGAATTGCTAGAACTATTTGGGGTGATCATCAGCGGTATAAAGACACTTATTTCTCTGCTTTTCCGGGTAAATATTTTACTGGCGACGGAGCATTGCGTGACGAGGTAGGATATTACAGGATTACGGGCCGTGTAGATGATGTGGTAATTGTCTCCGGACATAATCTGGGAACAGCACCTATTGAAGATGCGATTAATGAACATCCAGCAGTTGCCGAGTCAGCAATTGTAGGTTTTCCGCATGATATTAAAGGAAATGCTTTATATGGTTTTGTTATTCTAAAAGAAACTGGAGAAACTAGAAATAAAGAAAATCTTTGTAAAGAAATCAATCAACATATCTCAGATCACATTGGCCCAATTGCCAAGCTAGATAAAATTCAGTTTGTTAGCGGATTACCAAAAACACGTTCGGGAAAAATTATGAGGCGAATCCTTAGAAAAATTGCAGAAGGAGATTATTCAAATTTTGGAGATATATCAACACTTTTAAATCCAGAAATTGTCGAGGAAATAAAAAATAATAAGATTTAGAGTAATTTAAGGTTGAAGATCCCTCAAAAGATTTTCAACCTTATTTTTTTAAGAATAAATAGATTAAATAAAAGTTTGTAAGATCTAATACTCTCTGTCTAATTTATTCAAAATTAAAATTAGTTGTTACGGCTTTCAACTTAAAGATTTGAATAGTTAGCTGCTTAATGTAAATAATTAGAGTTTAATAAAAAAATACCATTACAAAAGTAAATTGCTGGTAATGCAATTAAGAGTAATAAAAACGATTTCTAGGTTTCAATTATATTTATTAAAAAACAAACAAAATATTTTTTAATACAAAAAAGATGTAAATTTTTTATGGAGTTTAGAAAGAATTTGTTACTCTAAATTATTAAATTTACAAAATATGAAACAAGATTCAATAGTTATTGTAGGTGGTGGTTTAGCGGGACTTACTGCGGCTATTCATCTAAAGAACAATAATTATGATGTTATTGTAATAGAAAAAAATGAATTTCCCAAGCACAAAGTTTGTGGTGAATATATTTCCAACGAAGTTTTACCTTATTTAAAATCTTTAGGACTCGACATTCCATCCCTGAGTCCAAAACAAATTGATAAACTATACTTTTCAGTTGTTTCTGGAAAATCAATACATTCCATATTACCATTAGGCGGATTTGGGATTTGCAGATATGAGTTGGATCAGTATTTATGTAACGAAGCGCAAAGTCGTGGTTGCCAAATTGTAAAAGAAACGGTATTTAATATCGAGTTTTTGGATAGTAAATTTAAAATAACTACAAACTTAAAAAAGTATAATGCTTCAATTGTGCTTGGTGCTTTTGGGAAAAGATCCAATCTGGACATAAAGTTTAAAAGGGATTTTATTCAAAAAAAATCGTATTGGCTGGGTGTTAAAGCACATTACAAATTAGATTTCCCTGATGATCTCGTTGGCTTACATCATTTTGCAGGTGGATATTGTGGCATTTCTAAAGTTGAAAATAATCTGGTTAATATTTGTTATCTAGCTAATTATAAAACCTTTAAATTGCATAAAACTATAGAAGAGTATCAAGAAAATGTAGTTTGTAAGAACCCTAATTTGAAAGAAATTTTTAAAAAAGCCGTCATACAATTCGAAAAACCCTTAACTATTAGTCAAGTCTCCTTTGAGAAAAAAAAATGTGTAGAAAATCATGTTTTAATGATTGGTGATACTGCAGGATTAATTCATCCTCTATGCGGTAACGGAATGGCAATGGCAATTCACAGCGCAAAACTAGCAGCTGAGAATGTAATACTTTTTCTAGAAAAAAGTATTGACCGAGTTACTTTAGAAAGTAAATATTCTAAAGATTGGAACAAAAATTTTAAAAAAAGATTACAAATAGGGCGCATTTTAGGAAAACTATTGCAGTATGAAAAAACTTCACAAGCAGTATTAAAAATTTTAATTTTATTTCCTGCTTTATTGCCTATAATTATAAAAAAAACACATGGTAAACCTATATAAATGGCTATAAATACGACCGATAGAACTAGTGCATCTGAAATTATGGATAACTTTGAGCTCGAGGGTGAAGAACTAAAAGATGCATTAGATAAAATTGCTACAATCAATCAACTTTTAGGGGGTAATCGGTTAACTTTAAAAGGAGTTCAAGAACTTCTTAAACTATCTAAGAAAGTAGAAATTGTAATTGTAGATGTAGGTTGTGGCAATGGTGATATGTTGCGAACTTTGGCTCATTTTGGAATAAAAAATAATTTGCAATTTCAATTAATAGGTATAGATGCTAATAACTTTACGGTCAAGCATGCACAAAAATTATCTGAAAATTATTCTAATATTACGTATCGCTGTGAAGATATTTTTGATAAAGAATTCAAGGTATTAAAATATGATATCCTACTATGTACATTGACTTTACATCACTTTAATGATGATGAAATTATGTATTTGCTAGATATTTTTTATACCAATGCAGCTACTGGTATTGTTATCAATGATTTGCATCGAAATCTAATTGCTTATCGATTATTTCAAGCATTATGTTTTGTCTTTCGATTAAATACTATGTCACGTGAAGATGGATTAACCTCGATTTTAAGAGGTTTTAAAAAAGAAGAATTGCTACAATTTTCAAAAAAATTAAATTTTAAAAACTATAAAATTCATTGGAAATGGGCTTTTCGCTACCAATGGATAATTTCAAAAATATGAGTGTAAAAATCAAAACCGTAGCAAAACAATTACCAAAATATTCTAGAACAACCGAAGAAATTCTTCCCTTTTTAGACACTTGGTTGATAGGACAAGACGAACGATTTATCAGGAAAGTAAAAAAAATTTTTGAAGGTGCAGCAGTTGATAAAAGGTATTCCATTATGGATCCAATTGAAGTGTTTACCAAAACTTCATTTGAGGAAAGAAACGACATTTATGTTCGTGAAGTAATTGAATTGGGCGAAAAAGTATTGGAAAAAGCTTTGCAAAAAGCAAATTGGAATCCGAAAGATGTAGATTATATCATTACAGTTAGTTGCACTGGAATTATGATTCCGTCACTGGATGCTTATTTAATCAACAAATTTAAATTGCGTCAGGATATTGTTCGGCTTCCCGTTACTGAAATGGGTTGTGCAGCAGGGATTTCTGGTATTATTTACGCTAAAAATTTCTTGCAAGCCAATCCGGGGAAACGGGCTGCTGTAATTGCTGTTGAAAGTCCAACAGCAACTTTTCAATTAGATGATTTTTCGATGTCTAATATTGTTAGTGCTGCCATATTTGGTGACGGAGCTGCTTGTGTTTTATTATCTTCACATGAAGACGATGAAGGGCCAGAAATACTTGCAGAGGAAATGTATCATTTTTATGATAATATTCACATGATGGGTTTTAAACTGACCAACTCGGGCTTGCAAATGGTTCTGGACATTGAAGTTCCAGAGACTATAGCGTCTCACTTTCCGGATATTATTCACCCTTTTTTAGAAAAAAATAAATTAAAAATAGAATATATTGATCATTTGATATTTCATCCTGGTGGAAAAAAAATTGTACAAACAGTAGAAAGTTTATTTTCAGGATTGGGTAAAAACATAGACGACACAAAAGAAGTGTTGCGTTTGTATGGCAATATGTCGAGCGCAACTGTTTTGTATGTTTTAGAACGAATTATGGACAATCAGCCTGAAAAAGGAGAAAAAGGATTAATGTTGAGTTTTGGTCCAGGTTTTTCAGCGCAAAGAGTTTTATTACAGTTTTAAAATATATTTTTATGACAGGACCAAATAAAGAAGATATTTATCCATTAAAAAACTATGAACGGCTTTGTTTTTTAAAGAATATCATAAAAAATCCAAATATTGTAGTAGGTGACTACACGTATTACGATGATTCTGAAGATACTGCAAATTTTGAGAAAAATGTAAAGTACTTATTTGACTTTAATAATGATCAATTAATCATTGGAAATTTTTGCATGATTGCCTCCGATGTTAAATTTATTATGAATGGTGCCAATCATTTAACGGATACAATTTCAAGTTATCCTTTTTCTATATTTGGAAATGGCTGGCAAGAAGCTATGAATGGCAAAGAATTTCCAAATAAGGGAAATGTTGTCGTTGGTAATGATGTTTGGATTGGATATAATGCCACAATTATGGCCGGAGTAACAATTGGTGATGGTGCAATAATAGCTGCTAATACCACAGTAGTAAAGAATGTAGAGCCGTATACAATTGTAGGCGGAAATCCAGCGAAAATCATTAGAAAGCGATTTTCAGAAACACATATAAAGTTATTATTAGAAATACAATGGTGGAATTGGAGCATAGAAAAAATAACTGAAAATGTGCAGTTATTAACCAGTACTACTGTTGAAGATTTGAAAAAATTTGCAAATAAGAAATAGGATATGAACAAAGAGCAAATTATTTTAAAATTACCTTATTCTAGACCATTTTTATTTGTCGACGAAATAATCGCAATTGATGAAAATGGGGTAGAAGGAACCTATACTTTTGATCCAAATTTAGACTTTTATAAGGGACATTTTAAAGACAATCCAGTAACGCCTGGAGTAATCCTCACAGAGGTTATGGCACAAATTGGGTTGGTTTGTTTAGGTATATTTCTATTAAATGATGACTTTAATAAAAAAAAAGCAATTGCCTTAACATCAACAGATATTGAATTTTTAAAACCTGTTTTTCCTAATGAAAAAGTGAATGTAATTTCAAAAAAAATATACTTTAGATTCGGAAAATTAAAATGTAAAGTCATCATGAAAAATGAACAAGGAGTAGAGGTTTGTACAGGAATAATTGCGGGAATGATACTTTCTAAATAATGAAAAAAAGAGTTGTTATTACAGGTCTAGGAGTTGTTGCCCCAAATGGAGTAGGACTTGATGATTTTAAGCATGCTATCAAAAATGGAATTTCGGGAATCAAGCAAGACCCAGAATTAGAACGACTACAATTTTCATGTCAAATTGCAGGAAAACCTGAGATTTCTACTGAATTTGCGTTGCGCTATTTCTCTGAATTAGAGTTGCGTAATTTCAATTCTACTGGGATTTTGTATGGTGTAATAGCTGGGATTGATGCTTGGAAAAATGCCGGATTATCTTTAGAAATAAATGAAGAACCCGATTGGGATAGCGGAACTATTTTTGGCACTGGAACATCTGGAATTGATAAATTTCGCGAAAGCATATATAAAATAGATGATTTTCAAACCAGAAGATTGGGTAGTACAGCAGTAGCACAAACTATGAATAGTGGTGTAAGTGCCTATTTAGGTGGGAAATTAGGTTTAGGAAATCAAGTCACAACAAACTCGTCAGCTTGTACAACAGGAACCGAAAGTATTTTAATGGCTTATGAACGAATCAAACTAGGTCAGGCAAAACGGATTTTAGCTGGGAGTACGAGTGATTCAGGACCTTATATTTGGGGTGGGTTTGATGCTATGAAAGTATGTACTTTTAAACATAATGATTCACCAGAACAAGGTTCAAGACCAATGTCAGCAAGCGCCTCTGGATTCGTACCAGGAAGTGGAGCAGGCGCAATGGTCTTAGAAGATTATGAAACGGCTTTGGCACGTGGAGCAACCATTTATGCCGAAGTTTTAGGGGGAAATGTAAATTCGGGTGGACAACGTGGTTTAGGGACGATGACAGCGCCAAATCCGGTTGCAGTACAAAAGTGTATACAAAATGCTTTAAAAAATGCAGGAGTTAGTGCTGATGAAATTGACACAATCAACGGACATTTGACTGCCACAACAAAAGATAGTTTAGAAATTCAGAATTGGTGCGAAGCACTGGGCCGAAAAGGTAAAGAGTTCCCCTATATAAATTCGCTAAAATCAATGGTAGGCCATTGTTTATCAGCTGCTGGGAGTATTGAAAGCGTAGCTACAGTATTGCAATTGTATCATGGATTTATTTTTCCAAATACCAATTGTAATGATTTAAATCCTGAAATTACGACGTTAATTGATGCGTCGCGGATACCACAACAAGTAATAGAAAAAGAAATTCAAATAGCTGCCAAAGCCAGTTTTGGTTTTGGAGATGTAAATGGTTGCGTGATTTTTAAGAAATATTATCCAACAACTATCCCATAATTAAATTCAATCAAACACTAATAAAATGAACAAAGAACAAACCATTCAAGAATTAAAAAATATCATAAAACCTTACATTCAAAATCAAGAAGCATTTGAAGTACTGACTGAAGAAACTGATTTTATAAATGACCTTAAAATTAATTCGGCTAATCTAGTCGATGTTATTTTAGATATTGAAGAAAAATATAACATTGTCATAGACAATGAGTCGATGGAGCGCATGGTTAATGTCAAAGCTGCATTGGAAATTATTGAAACTAAATTGTTAGAGAAAAATTAGTGAATTCCTTGTAAAAATGATTGGAAACGACATCGTAGATCTGGCTTTAGCCAGAAAAGAAAGCAATTGGCAGCGAAAAGGGCTTCTAAATAAAATCTTTACTGTAAAAGAGCAATTACTAATTGCTGATGCCAAAAATCCAGAAATTATGGTTTGGAATTTATGGAGCAGAAAGGAAGCGGCTTACAAAATCTATAATCGGGAAACCGGTATTCGTGGTTTTTTTCCTTTACAATTGGAATGTTTTTATGAAAACGAAACTTTTGGAACTGTATCCATCAAAGAAAAAATTTACTTTACTCAAAGCAAAATAGAGAACGATTCAATTTACACGATTGCTGTTTTCGAAAAAGAATATTTTAAAAAGATTAAAAGTGTTAGTCCTGCTGTTACAATTTTAAAAAAAAATGGAATTCCTTTTATAATTAATTCCTATTCAAAAACAGAAAACCCCGTTTCTATCAGTCATCACGGAAGATTTTGGGAAGGAATAACTCTATTTAATTAACAAATTATTACGGTTTTTGGAAATAATATTATTTTATTCCCAATCTTGATTTTAATTTTAAAAATAATAGAGCGGTTTTATATGCATCTGTGGCAACAGAATTTCGGTCACTTTTAGGAATATTATATACGGTACTAAGTTCGTCAAGAGAAAATTGTTTATCATTAATATCATGCAGTTTTCTGTGCATAATATCAACATCTAAAGCCTCGTTTTTCAATCTTCCACAGTCAAGTCTTTCTAATGCGGCGTTAATCATTTCAACATCAAAGTCGATATGATGTCCTACTAATACTGAATTTCCTATAAATTCAATTAAAGCGGTTATGGCTTCGGGCTCGCCTAATTTTATCATTTTACTATCAACCAAAAAATCATTGGAAAGTCCATTGTCATGAAGGAATTTGTATTGCAATAATACTGCCTCAAAACTATCACCAATAACAATACTGTTGTCGATTACTGCAAAAGAACCAATGGATAAAATCACGTCTTTTTCAACATTCATTCCAGAAGTTTCTGTAGATAAAACCACAAAACGTGTCGATTTTTTATCAAATTTAGAGACATAATTTTTCCAAAATTCAGGATGTTCTTTATTGATATTCTTTAACCAGTCTAACATAATTATGAAAATTGTGTAAGTTGAAATTTATTTTTTATCAATTCTTCCAACTCTTTCATGGGTGCCAAAGCATTTTTTAATTTTTCTTTATCAATTTTTGATAGTTCATTTAAATTAATGAATTGACCTGAATTATCGTTTTTCAAACCTTCTAAAGTTCTAAATTTCGATAAAATTAAAAAAGCTTCTGCACAATTGAGATATACTTCAGCATGTTTAGCATCAGTAATAGCAAGTTGTTTGAATCTTTGGAACGTATTATTTATGCCACGAATATCGAAATTTAAGGTGAACAATCGGGCACCGTCAATTAATGGCATTAAACCGCGCGTTTTTATATCAAATTTATCTTTTTCGGTTCCATCTTCTTCAACATTAAAATTTTTGAAGAAGGTTAGCGGTGAATTTTTTCTCAAAGCATCATTACCTAAAAAGTCAAAGAATAATGTGTTGTTTTTTGCATTTTTAAATACAACGTTTCCAATAGCATCTTCAAGTCGTTGTTCTCCAAAAGTGATTTCGTAATCAAAGAAAATACTGCTCAAATCATTACTATTCTCTCCTGGAGTATTCATCCAACTGTCGTACTGTTTAGTCCAATCAGTCAGTGATTTACACCATAACATATTACTTCCCATATGTCCGTTTGGGCAAAATTCGAAACCAATTTTTTCAAGCGTAGCAGTTGTCTTTTTGCCCAGTTTTAAAAAGTAATCTTTTACCTCTCTATATTTATCTGGGGCTACATCTTCAAAAATTAAGATACTATCTTGATCCGTTAAAAGTAATTGTTCTTTTCGACCCTGACTACCAATACTTAACCAAGCAAAACGAGCAGGAGGTGAGCCCAAATCTAATATAGACAATTCCACAGTGCGTTTAATTATAGCTAAATTAATTTCACTAGCAATATTGAATACATGTGAAAGCGGTATGTTTTTGGAAATAGAAGTTTGAATCAAATCGGTTAAACGTTCGCGTATTTGTTTTAATTCTTTAGGGTTTTGGGAACGTTTGATTTCCTTGATCAATACACCTGGATTATTTGCTTGCGCAGCTATTAAATCATGCTCTGAGATTACTCCTTTTAAATCAGATTTGTCAGTACCGTCTAGTGTTACACATAAATGAGTCACATTGTGCTTTAACATCAGCAATTGGGCTTCGGCCAAAGATACATTCTCTACAACCGTAAGTACGGGTGAGGACATTATTTGGTCTATTGCAACAGTTATTGGAAATCTCCCAGTTGCAATTTTTGAACGCATGTCACTATCTGTTAGTATTCCTACAGGAAAATTACCTTCACAAATGACAATATTATTCTTTAAAGTTTCAGTCATTAATTGAGCAACATCTTTTACAATTGCTGTACTTGTTGCTGTAAGTGGTGAATGATTATAGGATAAGGACTGAAAATATTGCATCTCAGACTGTTGGTCAGAATAAAAAACATTGTCAGAAATTAATTTGCCAACTAAATTTTCTTTATCCTTAGGATTTCTTGTGTTTACAGCAAAACTTTCCAATAAAAAATTTAAAACATCTGAATTATTAACTACAAAGGGTCGAAAAGTATCAATTGGAATGGCATACACAACACTTTCTTCTCGCGCTTTAGCCGTCATCATGTAATTGTTTTTAGCAAAAAAAGGACGTAGTCCAAAGATATCGCCTTCAGTACATTTATTCAATAATGTTTCCTCAGCATCGGAAATAACAGATAAGTTGATTACACCAGATGCAACTACATAAAAACTATCGTGCAAAATATCATTTATTTGGAATAATGTCTTATTTTTTTCTAAATTCACAACACGAATACTGGTCGCTATTTGAGATAATTCTCCAAATGTTAAGTGATTAAAGGGTGGATATCCTTTTAAGAAATCAGCAATGTGTTCCGCAATTGTATTCATAGTTTTAAGATAGATAAGTATCGTTGGTAAAAATAACAATTTTAAAAATACTTTTGCGGGCAATATTCTTGTAAAATAATTAAATTATACAATACTTAATTTTTTCATAAAATAGAATGGTTGTAAGTGAAATAATTTCTACTTTTTTATACTTTTATAAATAAAAAAAACAACATTATGAAATCGATTAAAAAAATTCATTTTTCGTTTATAGCTTTATTACTTGTAAACCTAATTACTGCTCAGGGAAAACCAACGAGTAGTAAAGAAGTTGCTACAGGAAAAATTAATGACGCTACAATAACAATAAATTATGGGAGTCCATCTGTAAATGCAAGGCCAATTTGGGGAGCATTAGTACCATTTAATCAAGTGTGGCGCGCTGGAGCTAATGATGCAACGACATTTGAAACGGATAAAGGATTAACTGTTGAAGGTGCTAAATTGCCCGCAGGTAAGTATTCTTTTTTTGTAATTCCAAATGAAAAAGAATGTATTGTTATTTTTAATAAAGAAGCCAAACAATGGGGAGCTTACAAATATAAAGATAAAGAAGATCAATTGCGTGTTACTGTTAAACCACAAGTTGCCAAAGTTGCTGTAGAGAAATTAGTGTATTCTATCAATAAAAAGAATGTTGTTCTAAGTTGGGAAAAATGGAATATTCCAATTTCAATCAAATAAATAATTTTTTTATATTGCTAAGCATTACCGAGAGGTAATGCTTTTTTTATTATTGTAAAGTTAGAGCTTAACATTCATTTCAATGTATTCTATTTTACATAATATAAATTATAGTTCATTTTATCAATGCAAAAATTCTCGATTCGATTACAAAATCGTTTAATTATTAAAACTACAATTCTTTTAGATTAGATAATATTAAGTGTGTTGTAGGTTCTCCATATACTAAAAGTCTATCAATGAATTGTTGTAGATGCAATTGATCAATTAAAACTACTTTCATAAAAATATTATGCGTTCCTGTAATTCTATATACTTCATTAATTTCTGGAAATTGATCTAAATCATCACAAAAAATTTTAAGCTTTCCGCTGAATAATTTAAACATAATAAATACTTCAAGTCCAAAACCTAATTTTTTGGTATTGAGTTGTATTGAATATCCTTTAATAACTTCCGTATCTTCTAGCTTTTGAACGCGTTCTCGAACTGATGATGGCGACAGTCCAATTTGTTTGCCTATTTCTACAAATGAAGTTCTAGAATTGACTTTTAAATTTTCAATTATTTTTGAATCTAGTGCATCTACCATAAATAAAGTTTTAAATGCTACTAATATACATTTTTATTGTGGAATATTGATATTAAATCCGTTGAATACGTTTTAATATAATTGTATGTTACTTTATTTTTGCAAAATGGATACAATGATAGTGTTGCTAACAATTGGAATTTTTACTGGTTTTTTCGTTCAAACGATAACCGGTTTTGCAGGTGCTTTAATCGCTTTACCTTTTTTACTATTTGTGATGCCATTACCCGATGCAATTGGGTATTTATCCATTTTTTATATGATTTCAACTCCTTTTCACGTCTATAAAGAATGGAAATATATTGATAAATCACTCCTTAAAAAATTAGCCATATCCTCTTTTTTTGGTCTTTTAATTGGCATTATTGTTTTAACATACGGACAACCGATTGTACTCAAAAAAGGTCTTGGAATTTTTATAATGTTGTTTGTTTATCATAGTTTAATTTCTAAAAAAGAAATACAAATAGTATCCAAAATGAAATATTTTTTTGGTTTTTTGGGTGGTTTTTTCTCTGGCGTATTTTCCACTGGTGGCCCGTTGTATTTAATAATTGTAAAAAATGAAACTTCAGATGTCAAGATTATGCGAGCCACCATGTTTGGTGTCTTAGGATTGATAACAGTTATGCGCATTCCAGTTCTTGCTTTCGAAGGGATTTTAACGATAGATCAATTTTATAATTCACTGTATGTTTTACCTTTTTTTATATTGGCGTTGGTTTTGGGCAAAAAAGTCTATTTAAAATTAAATGAAATTATATTAAAGCGAATAATGTTGGGACTTTTATTTCTTTCGGGTATGGTGTTGGTTTTTAAAAATTAAGGAATTGATATCATTCTATTTTTTGATTTTTATAATTTGATACAGTCTACAACTGATTTGTATTTTTAATTTTACCTTTGCACAAATTAAAAAAAAATTATGACAGTTGCAGAAATGCCAAAAGCAAAATACATTAAATTAATTCTAATTTTAGGTTCACTTACTGCACTCGGCCCGTTCTCTATTGATATGTATTTGCCAGGATTTGCAGGCATAGCCAAAGATTTAAATACTACCGTTGCGAATGTTTCCATGACATTGTCGAGTTATTTTATTGGAATTTCAGCAGGACAATTACTTTATGGACCTTTATTGGACCGTTTTGGACGAAAGAAACCCTTATTTATTGGACTGTTAATTTACATACTAGCTTCATTAGGTTGTGTTTTCGTAACCGATATAGATACTTTCATAGGATTGCGTTTTATTCAAGCTATTGGCAGCTGTGCAGCGACTGTTGCATCGGTATCTATGGTTCGAGACTTATTTCCTGTAAAAGACATTCCAAAAGTGTTTTCATTATTGATGTTGGTAGTAGGACTTTCGCCAATGCTAGCGCCAACAGTTGGCGGTTACATTACGGAAGATTATGGCTGGCACATTGTGTTTTTTATTTTGATGTGTATGGGAATTTTAATTCTTTTGGCTGCAGAAATTGGTTTACCTAATACTTTTAAGCCAGATACTTCCATATCATTAAAACCTAAACCCATTATTACAAATTTCATTAGTATCATCAAAGAACCTCAATTTTATACCTATGCTTTTTCCGGTTCTATTGCGTTCTCCGGTTTATTTACGTATGTAGCCGCCTCCCCTATTTTGTTTATGGATATTTTTAAAGTAGATGCAAAAACTTATGGTTGGATTTTTGCTTTTATGTCTTTAAGTTTTATTGGAGCGAGTCAGTTAAACTCATTATTGTTGAAAAAGTACAGTAGTGAACAAATGATTTTTGGGGCATTAATTGTTCAAACTAGTATCAGCATTTTATTTCTTGCTTTGGCAATGAATTCACTTTTAGGTTTGTATGAAACCATCACACTATTATTTTTATTTTTAGCTTGTTTAGGAATTTCAAACCCCAATACTGCCGGACTTACACTCGCTCCATTTTCTAAAAATGCAGGAAGTGCATCGGCATTAATGGGTGCTATTCAATTGGGATTAGGAGCATTGGCTTCTTTTGCGGTAGGTGTTTTTGTTAAAAACTCAATGCTGCCTATGGTTTTAATTATTACTTTTTCAACTGTATTAGCACTGATTATTTTGATTTTAGGAAAACGAAACATAAAAAAACGATAACAACCTCTTCAAATCAAGAAATTGAGACAGTTCATTAATTATTGGTTTAGTTTACGCTTGTTTTGGTTCTGTTTTTACTTTTTTATCGGGTCGGATAATCATGCGCAACGATTGATCTTGCGCGAAATAAGCTATCATCCAATTAAAAAAGGTTTGCACTCTATTGCGATATGTTATTAAGGAAATCAGGTGAATAAACAACCAAATAATCCATGCAAAAAATCCTTTAAAATGCATTTTTGGTTTTGGTAAATCTACCACAGCCTTATTCTTTCCAATAATTGCCATCGATCCTTTATCCTTATACTTAAAAGGTTTTAATGATTGGTTGGCACTCATTCTTTTAAAATTATTAGCCAAATTAATTCCTTGCTGAATTGCAACTTGTGCAACTTGCGGATGCCCATTAGGAAATTCTAAATCAGTCAGTTGAATGCATGTGTCACCTATTGCAAAAATATTTTCAGTATGTATTACTTTATTAAAAGCGTTTGTGGCCATCCTTTTTCCACGTCCGTAACTTTTTATAGGAATTCCTTCGAAAACTTTGGCTGAAACTCCAGCTGCCCATATTAAATTTTTAGTTTGAATGGTTTCTCCGTTGCCAAAATACACTGTGTCATCCTTATAATCGACAACAGTAGTATTTAATTTTACAACAACCCCTAATTTAGTTAGTGCTTCCAGCGTATCCTTTTGTGAAGCTTTACTCATTGTTGATAAAACAGCATTGGCACCATCAACCAGATAAATATTGCTCGCGGTCGTACTTAATTCTGGATATTCTTTCAAAAGTATATTTTTACGCATCTCAGCAAACATTCCCGAAACTTCAACACCAGTTGGGCCACCACCAGCCACAACAATAGTTAGGAGTTTTCTGCGTTCGCGGATGTCTTTGCAAATGGCTGCTTTTTCTAAATTTTTCAATAAAGTATTGCGCATCACAATAGCATCATTGAGCGTTTTCATTGGAATAGCATTTTTCTGTACATTTTCCATTCCAAAATAACTCGTTTCGGCACCCGTAGCAAAAACCAAATGGTCGTATTTCAATTCACCATTATGCAGGGTTATTGTATTCTCTAAGGAATTTACTTTTAATAGATTACCAAGTCGGAATTTTAGATTTTTCTTACCCGAAAAGAATTTTCGAAAAGGATAACTAATGCTAGACGGTTCCAAAAATGCCGTACCCACTTGATAGATTAGCGGTGCAAAGAAATTATAATTGTTTTTGTCAACAAGCGTTACCGTTATTCCTTTTTCATTTAGCAACTCTTTTGCGAGGTTTAATCCGGCGAATCCTCCTCCAATGATAACAATTTCCATGTTCTTATATTTATAAAATAATCCTTATAAAAGTACGAATTTAAATAACAATATACTCTATTTAAAAGCCAAATAATAGACTAAAATATACATTCATAAAGGTTCTCGACAGCGCTCGAACAAACAGTATAACTATTTAGATTTCATATAATTAATAGGATTCCAGAATCTATAATGATCCTCGACTGTCCTAAAACAGACCGTAAAACTATTGAATGTACTGCTTTATAAGGTTTACTATTGAAGCAAAAACTAAAGAGTTTCTTTATTAATCCACTTTGTCACTGTAGGCGCTTGATACTTTTCCATTTTAACGAGCAATTCATCAATAGTATCACTAATCAAAAGCATTTGTTGGTTGCTTGGTTTCAAAAATCCTTTGTCCACCATCGTCTGAATTAATACCAGTAATGCATCGTAAAACCCGTTTGTATTTAAAATGCCTATTGGCTTTTTATGAAGTCCAAGTTGTGCCCAAGTCAACATTTCAAACAATTCCTCTAAAGTTCCAAAACCGCCAGGCAACGCAATTACACCATCACACAAGTCATTCATTTTTGTTTTTCGTTCGTGCATGGTATCCACTAAAATGAGCTCTGTTAAGTTACTATGTGCCAATTCTTTAGATTGTAAAAAAATCGGTAGCACACCAATAACTTTTCCACCATGATTTAGAACCCCGTCGGCAACAGCTCCCATAAGACCAACATTGGCACCACCATATACTAACTCGATATTTTTTTTGGCTAGAGTTTGCCCCAAAATAGTAGCTTGTGTGAGGAAAATGGTATCGGTTCCCGAACTTGAACCACAAAAAACAGTTATTCTTTTCATTGTCATTGTTGCTTTAAATTAGATTTTTTATTAGTATTAAATAGAATTTAAACCGTCCGATTTTTAGGATATTTCGTTTTAGATTCTAAAATAATGACACCGCAGATTCGTAAATTTTAAAATATTTATAATAGAATAATTTGTGAAACTACAATATAGAACATTAAATAGCATTATATAAAAGCAGCATTGTCTGTACTACAAACGTTTCACTATCATAAAAATAAAAAATAGAATGAAAAAAAATCACCATTTCAGGTTTTTTTAAAGTACTAGCATTTTTAAATAACAAATTTTGAAATGTAAAATCAAATAAAAACCATTGCATGACTTTGACTAGCAATACAATGGTTTATAATACAAATTCTAATTAAAAAATATTCTTATTGTCCGTTCGATTGCAGTCGAGAACAAACAGTACTATTTAAGATTAGTCCTTGTTGATTAAAGTTTAAAGGCTCAATTGGATAAAAAGTGGATTGGAATACCATATATTCCTTTTGTTATAAAACAATACCATAAGCTTCGCACATTCCCGCTTTGATGTAATCATTTGATGCGTATGCATAACCATTCTCTCCATATTCAGAACCCCAACTATTGCGAATAATGAAATGATCTTTAGTATAACCCACAATAGCAACTGCATGACCCGAATTGTTTATTTTGTAACTCTCTTCGTCCCAAGCATGAAGCTCTGGGGAATAGGACATCAAACTGGAGTCTACATCAATCATTGCAAAAAGTGGTCCTCTCTGATCAATCCACATCCTGAAATTGTCTAAACTGTAATCGTCATCCCATCTTAGACAGTAGTAACTTTTAATTTTAAATTGACTGGCCAAATCAAAAAATGTGCTACTGTCATATCCATCTGAAAAATCTTGATCAAACGGAAAATCGTTTTCTGGCACGCTACCTATTTTTCTAAATACCTCTACGGCCACTTTAAGCGGAGTTCCTGCAGCTTCAATGAAGGTTGCGGTTGGATCTGTCATGTGCTTTGCGGCCATCCATGTAAAACGAACCGAAAGTTTATCTTTTTTCTCGATACGACCTTCTTTAACGAGGTGATACCGTAAAACCGAATCTGTTGAAGCCCAACCTACACAAGAACTGGTATTGCCTTGGTTGCCAATCTCCCACCAATCATCTTCCCGTAAGTCTCTAGACTCCGCAAAATCTTTTTGAATAATAATTCCATCTGCAATGGCTTTTGGCATGCGCCAATCGTCTTGTTTTCCGTCTGAGCGAACGGCATTTAATATTCTTTCTGCTACGGCTCTGTCTTCTGGAGAAACCTGCGAGGGATTTACTGGGTCATTTTTTACATTCATTTTGGTTAGAGTTTTTTTAAATGTTTTATTTTACTTGTTTGGATCTGGTTGTTGATTGCATTACTTTTTATTTAAAATGGCTTGAAATAATCGTGTTTTAAAGTAGTTAAATATTTATAATTACAGCCTGACATCCCGCTACTACAGCGGGTTTGGGACTAAATTAAGCCCATTCTTCGGATTTGCCATCCGAGCGATAGCGAACAGGCGAAGCAAATCATCTTAAATACAAAACCAACTTTCAATTAAGCCTAAAACCCAAATTGCTTGTAGCGTGTGTTGTAGGCAGTGCTTTATTTTGATTCTTTAGACTTCTTATTGTTCAAAATTTTCTGTTTTATCCATTGAATTGAAATATCAAAAGGTACTGTAATATCGCTAGATGAAGTGTTATGTCCTAATGTTGAAAATAAAGTATATTCAAAAGGTTTGCCTTGAACTTTGAATATATTTAATTGCTCTATGCACATCTTTACAGGAATTTGTATATCCTTCTCTCCAAAAAGCCAAAGTCCAGGAATTGAAAGAGTATTTAAAGATTTTTTTGGGTCAGTCGCCACGAATTGATATTTGTCTGGGTCATTTTTAGTATGTTCACGAGCATCTGAATCTGTATGATTTTCCCAAAATTTATTATTTCCGTTAGTGTAAAACTGAAATCGAAGTTGTTCTAAAGTTGTTATTGTAGGGCAACTAAATAAAACCATAAATTCTATTTGTGGATTTTTGCTTGCAGTAATTGGAATTATCCATCCTGCTTGACTGTAGCCAACTAACCCAATTGATGTTTTTTTGTCTTTCAAATAAGTGCGAAATGTATTTACCGCTGCATTTGCATCGCTAGATAATAAATTAAGATTAGTAGTGTCAATATTGTTTGTTCCAACAGATGGTCCAACATATATACCGCCAGATTCTCCAACTCCGCGTTTGTCATATGTCAATACAGCAATGCCTTCTTTTGCAAGACGTTTTGCAAACTCCATTTCTCTTTTTACTGGGTCAGAACCGTGAACAATTACGACTGCTGCAAATGGATTTTTAGGCTTTATAATTGAGCCTGCAAGAGTAATTCCTTGACTTTCAAATTTTACATCTTGAATTGTAAAGTCAGTCGATTGTGAAAAAGCAGTAATTGGTAAGATTATTAATGATAACCAAAGATATAGGTTCTGAAGATAGTTGTTTTTCATTTAAAATTGCGTTAAATTCCTGATTCTGCGTTGCACTGCCTACAACGTTCTCGCTCTAAAAGCAGTTTGGTACTAAATTAAGCCCTATTTTCGGATTTGCTAAATACAAAACCATTTTCAAATTAAGGCTAATACCCAAATCCGCCTTAGTAGCTGTTATGTGAGGTTCCTTATAGTCTACTTTTTAAATTCATCATTCCATGAAGAATTCTTGCGATTTCTATTTCGTTCTTTGATATAATTGAGTAGAAGATAATATGTTCACCTGATTTAAAACCCAATATTCCTTTCGAAACTATATTATAGTTTCTACCAAGTTCTGGATTATTTGCTAGATCATCACATGATGCCATAAGTAAATCATAATACTTTTCAGCTTGCATTTCAGACCAAGTTTCGATTGTATAATCCCAAATTTCAGTTAAGTCATCAACAGCTTTATTAGTTAAATAATATTTAGCCATTTAATGTTTTTCTTGCTTTTAAAACGTTAAGATGTTTTTTAGCATCAAAATCTAGTGCACGTCCACTTTCAATTCCATCATTAATCGCTTTTCTTAAAGCTACAATTTTATTTTCCTCATCTTCTAAAAGACGAAGACCAGCTCTGACAACTTCACTTGCGTTATTGAATCTTCCATCATTTACACTGTGTTCGATAAAACTTTCGAAATGATTACCAAGCGATATAGAAGTATTTCGTCCCATAATTTTTTTTAGCCAAGTTACCAAAAAATGGTAACTTTTCAAATTATTCCGTATTTTTTTTTGGAATCTCACATAACGTCAGTCTGTAAAAAAACTTCCGTATTATTATGCTCAAATATAACAAAATTATGGTACAAAAAGAAGATTTTTCGTATTTTTAAGCATGCAACACATCACAGGAATTTCCCGTCAACAACTGCGTATTTCAAGTTTAGAAGACGCTATAGCTCCTGATAACCAGGTGCGATTTATAGATGCCTTTGTCGAATCTATAGAACTCTCTAAGCTCGGTTTTGCAGTAAAAACACTTAAAACTGAAGGTCGTCCGAGTTTTAATAGTAAAGTGTTTTTGAAAATCTATTTATACGGGTATCTCAACGGAGTCAGAAGTAGTCGAGATCTAGAAAAGGAATGTTTGCGAAA
>JAYTBZ010000182.1:0-8424 GCA_043736705.1 Flavobacterium sp.
CGTATATTACATGCGTACACAACACAATCTTTTTGTTGGAGAAAGTACCGCTGAAAAAATAAAAATTCAAATTGGTGCCGCTATCGAAGATCTAGAAACTCCTCCGGAAGATATGTCAGTTCAAGGTAGAGATTTACTTACCGGTAAACCAAAACAAGTTGAAGTTTCCTATAGAGAAATTGCAAAAGCATTAGACAAATCCATTCAAAGGATAGAGGATGCTGTAATGGAAACTTTATCCCAAACACCTCCAGAATTAGCCGCTGACATTTACAACACCGGAATCTATCTTGCTGGTGGAGGATCTATGTTGAGAGGCCTTGACAAAAGAATTTCACAAAAAACTGACTTGCCTGTTTACATTGCTGAAGATCCATTACGAGCAGTTGTTAGAGGAACTGGTATGGCACTAAAAAACATTACAAAATTCAAAAGCATTCTAATTAAGTAATTTTTAAAGTATTACTTTCTCACTTTGAGAAGTACACTATTTTACGACTTATAAATTACATTCAGTTATTTACATTATACCGCTAAGAAATGCAGCAAATATTTAATTTTATTTTTAAAAACAGTAATCGATTACTGTTTTTGCTGCTTTTGGGTGTTTCGTTAACCCTCACCATCCAGTCCCATTCTTTTCATAGGAGCAGAATCATCAGCTCTGCAAATTTTTTAAGTGGCGGAGTTTACGAAAGGGTAAATACTCTAAACGAGTATTTAAATTTAAAAACTCAAAATGATGCTCTTGCTCTTGAAAACGCACAGCTGAAAAATCTTTTGTTTAAACGTAAAGACACGACTTTAGTCAACAAATTAGACAACATTAAGGGTGTTAAACCAAGTGACATTGTAGTATCAAAAGTGATACACAACTCTTACAATGTTCATGAAAACTACCTAACCTTAAATTCGGGTGAATTACAAGGTATTAAACCAGATATGGGCGTAATAAATAGTTTGGGAATTGTTGGTATTATTGAAAACACTTCTCCTAATTATGCTACTGTTATTAGTATTTTAAACAAAAAATCACAAATCAATGCCAAAATCAAAAAGTCAAATCATTTTGGCTCTTTGATTTGGAACGGAAAAAGTACCGGATTTGTTCAATTGGTCGATGTGCCTAGATTAGCTGCTATACGAAAAGGAGATACTATTGTTACAGGTGGACAATCTGTAATTTTTCCAGAAAATATCAATATTGGAACAATAGACAAGATAGAAATAGACAATCAAACAAATTATTACACGATAACTGTGAGACTGTTTAATGACATGACTAACTTAGGCCATGTCTACATCATAAAAAATAAAGATCGAGAAGAAATTACTAATTTAGAAAAAAGAGATAAAGATGAATAGCGCATTGTTAGTCAATATTTTTCGATTTATTCTATTATTAGCCGTTCAAATTATCATATTCAACAATATGAATTTTTTAGGCTACATAAGCCCCTTTCCGTATATATTGTTCATCATACTTTATCCTGTAAATGGGAACAAGACAGGTCTTGTAGTGGCCAGTTTTTTACTCGGAATTATGATGGATATGTTCAGTAATTCAGGAGGCATACATGCCACTGCCTGTTTGCTCCTAGCCTATTTTAGAACCTCTATTTTTAAATTTTCATTTGGTTTAAGTTACGAGTATCAAACAGTAAAATTAAATGACGTATTAACACCAGAGCGGTTCTCGTTTATTTTACTATCGATTGTCATACATCATTTTACACTATTTTTATTAGAAGCTTTCCAGTTTAGCTTAATTTTTGATGTATTACTCAGATCTGTATTAAGTTCTGTGTTTACACTAATTATTTGTATTATTATTATTTACCTTATTAAGCCAAACAAAAGATGAGAAAAGTCTTGTTGCCTTCTTTAATCATTCTAGCAACCTCTTTGCTTGTGGTACGCATCTTTTATTTGCAAATTGTTGACGATACTTTAAAGCTAAAGTCGGAAAACAATGCCATTAAAAAAAAATATGATTATCCGGAACGGGGTTACATTTATGATAGAAAGGGAAAATTATTGGTTGCCAATCAAGCCTCCTATGACATTATGGTTATTCCTCGAGAGGTAAAAAACACAGATACTTTAGAATTCTGTCAATTATTGAACATCACAAAAGAAGATTTTATAAAAAAAATCGAGAAAGCTACGGTTTACAGTCCGCGATTACCTTCTGTTTTTTTACCACAATTGAATAAAAGCGAATTTGCTGCTTTTCAAGAAAAAATAAGAAAATATGAGGGCTTCTATTTTCAAAAACGCTCCTTACGTGACTATGAAGTGGCCTTTGGTGCAAATGTGTTTGGCTTTATCACTCAGGTAAATGAAAAGCTAGTTGCTAAAAATCCGTATTACAATAGTGGTGACTTAATAGGAAAACAAGGAGTTGAAGAAAGCTACGAAGATCTTTTACGCGGCATTAAAGGTGTAAAATACGTTCAAAAAGATAAATTTAATCGGGAAATAGGTTCCTATAAAAACGGAAAATACGACACCATTGCGGTACAAGGAGAAGATATCAATCTAACTCTAGATGCTGAACTACAAAAATATGGTGAAGAATTAATGATTAATAAAAGAGGTGGGATTGTTGCCATTGAACCAAGTAGTGGTGAAATATTAGCATTAGTAACCGCTCCATCTTATGATCCAGGAATACTAGTTGGAAGACAGCGCTCTAAAAATTATACTCAATTATACCGCGACTCCATAGCAAAACCGTTGTATGATCGTGGACTGCTTGCCGAATATCCTCCAGGATCTCCATTTAAAATACTAACGGGATTAATTGGCCTTCAAGAAAGAGTTGTAAATGAACAAACAGTGTTTGTTTGTCACCATGGATTTAGTTACGGACGTGGTCGATTTATGAAATGTCATGATCACCCCTCTAGTCAACAACTACATACTGGAATATATAATTCTTGTAACACTTATTTTGCTCAAACATATATGCTCACTATAAATAAGTATAATAATCCCAGTAAGGCGGTTGATATTTGGAGCAGTCACATAAAAAGTTTTGGGCTAGGCCAATTCATGGGTTATGATTTACCTACAGGTAAAAAAGGGAACGTACCAGATTCCAAAACCTATAAAAAAATATATCCCAATGGCGGATGGCGCAGCACAACAATTGTTTCAAATTCTATTGGTCAAGGTGAAGTACTGATGACTCCCATTCAATTAGCGAATATGATGGCAACGGTAGCAAATGAAGGCTATTATTACACACCTCACATTATTAAAAAAATTGAAGGTCATAAAATTGATAAAAAATTTACAACAAAACACGTTACCACCATTGACAAAAAATATTATAAACCAATGATTAGCGGTTTGTTTGATGTATATAACTTTGGAACAGCTAGTGCGCTTCGAGTAGAAGGTATTGATATCTGTGGTAAAACAGGTACTGCAGAGAACTTTGCTAAAATTGATGGAAAAAGAGTTCAGTTAAAAGATCATTCGATATTTGTGGCATTTGCTCCAAAGGAAAATCCAAAAATAGCAATAGCAATTTTAGTAGAAAATGGTGGATTTGGTGCTACTATTGCTGGTCCTATTGCCAGTTTAATGATTGAAAAATACCTTCGACAAAAAATAACTCGAGTTGATTTAGAAAAAAGAATACTTGCAACAAGTTTACAAAGCCAATATGCCAAATTAGGAGGGTTATCAGAAGCGATAAAATTACAATTGCGAATTGCAGACTCACTCCAAAAAAAGAAAACTGCTATTCCTGTAGTCAAAGCAAAAATAGATACGACTAAAACGAATAAACAAGCTATTTAATTAAAATGAAAAACCAAAGCATAGCCAATAATATCGACTGGATAAGCATTATAATCTATGCTTTATTGGTTATTTTGGGATGGCTCAATATCTATTCATCATCACTCTCCTCGATGGAGGATACCTATGAAAAACAATTAATTTTTATTGTATTAACCATACCTTTAATATTTATTGTTTTGTCTGTTGACGGTAAATTTTATGAAAAATATGCTACAATTATATTTGGAATATCCCTGCTAACACTGGCAGGACTATTTTTATTTGGAAAAACGATTGCAGGACAGCGTTGCTGGTATGCAATAGGCAGTTTCACTATCCAACCCTCTGAATTTGCGAAAGCAGCAACATCATTAGCATTAGCAAAATTTCTAAGTGATACACAAATAAATCTTAAAGAAACAAATAGGCAAATACAAGCACTTGCAATCCTTTTATTACCAGTTTTACTTATACTACCACAACCAGATCCTGGAAGTGCTTTAATTTATAGCATATTCATTATCGTTTTATATCGCGAAGGACTTCCTTCTTGGTATGTTTGGACTGGGTTTATCACCGTACTATTATTTGTTTTAACCTTAATTCTAGAACCACAATATGTAATACTATCTGCTTTGGTAGTTTTAATATTAGTGCATTTTAAATCACGATTAGCGGATAGAAACATAGTGGTAAGTAGTATTCTTTTAGTCCTAATATCCAGCTTTGTATTTTCTGTAGATTATATTTTTGACAACGTATTCAAGCAACATCACAGAGACCGATTTAACATCCTACTGGGCAAGTCAGTAGATATGAGTGGATCCGGATACAATACCAATCAATCTGAAATAGCTATTGGATCAGGAGGATGGTTAGGAAAAGGATTCCTCGAAGGCACTCAAACCAAAGGTGGCTTTGTTCCAGAACAGCACACCGATTATATCTTTACCACAGTAGGCGAAGAATGGGGTTTTGCTGGTTCCTTAGTTGTAATGGCGCTATTTGCAGGATTATTGCTCAGAATAATTTACCTAGCAGAACGACAAAAAACAAAATTCAGTAGGGTTTATGGTTACTGTGTTGCAGGAATTTTATTTACACACTTCTTTGTAAATATCGCCATGGTTTCAGGCATCTTCCCTACTATTGGAGTTCCACTTCCATTTTTCTCTTACGGAGGATCTGGACTTTGGGGATTTACTATTTTACTATTTATTTTTATAAAAATGGATGCCAATAAAGTGAATGAATGGTAAAAAATTAGTTGTTTAAAATTCAAAAAATGCGATTAGGATATAAATCTTAATAATAAAAACTAAAATCAAATTACTCAAAACTCCAGCTTTAATAACTACTTCCATTTTCTAATTGATTTTCGATTGAATCATTCAATTTAAAAAAAAATCAATGCCAGTAGCTTTTTCAATAGCATCAACTAATACCACAAATTGATATAAAGTCGCGTTCCTTTCTGTATTGCGAAGTAAAAATTCAATCATCTTGTAATTTTGTTCTAATTTGATGAGTACTATTTTATAAAATAATTTAGAAACAGACCCACTTTCTCTTTGCCAATCGTTACTAATATAGGTTATAAAACGCAACCAGTAAACACGTAAATATCATCATATTGTACTGCCCATTACCTCACTTCTGATTTAACCTATTTCACACTCCATTATTAAAATTGTGATCTGGAAGAATAATATTGGATTTCAAAAAAGTACCATTATACCTATTTACATCAAATTCAATACCACACGCTGGACAAAGATGTCCTTTATCATAAGATATATTTTTATAATTTTTACAATCAGCAGACACAGTTTAAACTAAGGTGTCTTTAATAAAAAAAGGCTTTTAAAATTATTATTTCTAAGATAATTCCGTTTCAAATCATATGTAACCCATTCTGATTATCATAATCTTCATTATAGAAAAAATAATAATACTGGATTCATTACTATTGATTGGTCGCAAAAACTGCCAAATATCTAAAATTAACATTCTTGTTGCTGCTCTATTCATCTTACCTTCAGTTAACATACTACTATCAATAATAACCGATGAGCCATTTATCACAGTATCTTTTGATTGATTTGTTACATCTCCCTTTTTGAAAGAATTCATTAAAAAAACGATACTGCTAAAAATCACTACGGTCTCAGAATACTTCCATTTCATATTTGATTATATTAATAATTTTTAAAATTAATACATGTTATATTAAAAATGATCGCCTATTTCTCAAAAACTAACCTTCACTTTCATTTTTAATATAACCAAATTCCCTATTTATAAAATGCCATACACAATGATTTCAAAATGAAAACGCTCCATATATTCTTACTGAATTTATAGAGCGTTTAACTTTACTTGGTGTTATATTTTATTCTATAACAATTTATGATTTCGCCAATTTATCCTTTTTCATTTTAACGGGCAAATCCTTTGAAGATATTGATTTTGGTTGTAAATCATCCAAAACATTAATTGCTTCCTCCACATAAATATCTTTTGATAAAGCATCATGCCAGCTATCTCTTTTTTCTTTTAATGATGCATCTTTACTCATAGCTTCCATTTCATATGGCAAAGATGTAAAATTTAATGTGTTCTTATAATTTACAATTGGCTTATATTTTTTTGCTTTCTCTTCAATTTCCGCTTGAGCAACTTTAAATTTATCAATATTTAGGCTATAAACGTTCTCTACACTTCTACTATCAATCCATTTAGCATTTTCTTCAATTAATTGAAAATTTGGATTGATACTAATTCTGTTTCTACTATTTGTGATGGCTTGATTAAAATTAGAATTGTTGTTCCAAATATTGTAATCTGTAGGATCAATTTTATCCCAAGGCATAGCATTATCAATATCACGTTCCCCCATTTTTAAATAAGCGTAACGATCTGGCATAACAATATCACTGCTTACTCCTTCTAATTGTGTAGAACCACCATTTATTCTATAAAATTTTTGAGTAGTCGTTTTAATAGCACCAAGATCACCTACCGCATTACTTCTTACAAACTGATTTAGATCAATCACATTTTGAACTGTACCTTTACCGTAGGTTTGCTTACTACCAATGATTATTCCCCTTTTATAATCTTGAATGGCAGCGGCAAGAATTTCTGATGCTGACGCTGAAAAGCTATTTACCATGATTACTAAAGGACCATCCCATTCAATTTTTTTATCTCGATCATACAATACTTCTTTTCTAATACCTGCAGATTTTATTTGAACAATAGGACCCTGTTCAATGAATAAACCAGCAATATCAACAACTGTTGACAACGATCCACCACCATCATCACGCACATCAAGAACAATACCGCTGACTCCAGCTTTTTTCAATCGGCTCACTTCTAATGCGATATCTTTTCCTGCATCTCTACCATCTTTGTTTTCAAAATCAATATAGAATTTTGGCAAATAAATTACACCGTACTTTAATCCGTTTTTGTTTACTATGCTAGACTTAGCATACGTTTCTTCAATTTCAACGATGTCTCTAATTATAGAAATAATTTTAATAGTACCATCTACTTTTTTAACCGTAAGACGTACTTCAGAACCTTTTGGCCCTTTAATTTTTTTCACAACATCATCCAAACGCATTCCAACCACATCAACTGCATCACTTTTGCCTTGAGCAACTTTCATAATTAAATCACCTGCTTCTAATTCTTTTCCTCTCCAAGCTGGACCACCTGAAATAAGTTCAGAAATTTCTGTAAGATCATTCTTTTTTTGTAAACGAGCACCAATTCCCTCAAGTTTACCGCTAATACTTACATCAAAGCGCTCTTTCTCTTCTGCTGCAAAATAATTAGTATGCGGATCAAAACGAGCTGTTATCGAGTTAATATAAACTGAAAACCAATCATTTCTGTCTAAATCTTTAATAAAACCAAAATATTCATCAAGGGCTTTTTTAGAACTGTCTCTAGTTTCTTTTTCTAAAGTATAATAGGACTTAGCTTGATACTTGGGATCATTTTTCTTTTTGTCTTGTTCTAACTTTTGCTTATCAACCAGAGAAGAAAGTGTAGATAATTTAATTTGCTTGCGCCACTTATCGTTAAGCTCAGCTGCGTTTTTGGAATAAGGCGCTTTTTCGTAATCGATATTAAAACTTTCATCAACAGCATAGTCAAAAGGCCTGCTTAATACATTATTGTATATTCGGGTACTTTCTTCCATACGTTTCACCAAACGGTCGTAAGTAAGATTGAAAAAACTCAAATCTTTATTCAACAACTGATTGTCTAGTTGCAATTCAAATTTTGAAAATTCATCAATATCCGATTGCAAAAAGAATCTTTTTGAGGGATCTAAAGCTTGAATATAATCTTTATAGATACCTTTAGAAAATGTATCATCAATCGTAGATGGGTTATAATGACCTTTCTCGATAACAAAAGTTAACAACTCTAATAGTAATTTATCTTTTTCTGGATCTGTTGTCTTTGTAGCATTCATTTTGAATGCAAATAGTGTAACCGATAGGCCTATAACAACTAGAAGTATTTTATAATTTCTTTTCATAAAGGTAACAATAGTATTCATGAATTTTTTTATCTAAAGTACAGTAAAAACTGTGCCAACGGTGG
>JAYTBZ010000183.1:0-3813 GCA_043736705.1 Flavobacterium sp.
CCAATTATAAATACGGATGGAAAGAAAAAAGTAAGCTTATTGTGTTTTGGATACCAACTGTTAAGTATTGGCCTTGCTTTGCCAAATTTATTCACCTGAGCAGAAAATTTATCCCAATCAATTCTTCGCTTGTGGTATACGTAGGCATCAGGAAAGAGTCTAGTTTCAAAACCTAAATTCCACAATCGAATAGACAAATCAGGATCCTCGCCAGGATGGATATTACCAAAACCTTTTGAAGCTTCAAATGCTTTTCGAGACAGTCCCATATTGAAACTTCTAGGTTGAAACTTACCTATTTTCTCTGAGCCACCGCGAATTCCACCAGTAGTCAAGAAAGAAGTCATTGCAAAATTGATAGCTTTTTGAATATCTGAAAAACTATCCAGAGCCCTGTCAGGTCCACCGAAACAATCTACGTAGTTTTTACTTAAAGCTGTATCAACAGCTGATAAATACTCTTTTGGAATAATACAATCGGAATCAAATATGATAAAATAATCGCCTCTAGCTTTTTTCATTCCATAATTCCGAGAATCTCCAGGTCCTGAATTTTTCTTAAAATAATAGGAAATATCAAGTCTATCTCCATATTTCTCAACAACCTCCTTACATACTAATGTAGAACCATCTTCTATTAAAACGATTTCAAAAATATCATCGTAAGTAGAATGAGACAAGCTTTCTAAAAGTTCATCCACTTCATCTGGACGATTGTAAACTGGAATAATTAAGGAAAATAACATAAAGTAGATATGTGGTATTAAAGAAATT
The DNA here is from genome assembly GCA_043736705.1 of Flavobacterium sp. Classification (GTDB taxonomy): domain Bacteria; phylum Bacteroidota; class Bacteroidia; order Flavobacteriales; family Flavobacteriaceae; genus Flavobacterium. The sequence continues at coordinate 775 of JAYTBZ010000183.1, forward strand.
TTAAAGCTAAATAAATTTTAACAAAGATAATCTTTATCCATAAAAAAACCATCAACAATTAAGTGATGGTTTTAGATATATTTTGTTTGCTAAATTACTATTAACTTATACTGTCAATGTGAACCAATTCATTTGTATCTAATTCATAATCAATCCCTTGTACGTCAAATCCAAATAAATTATAAAAATCCTTTCTATATCCTTCTAAATCTCCTATTTCAGATAAATTTTCAGTTACAGCCTCAATCCATAATTTAGCTACTTTTTCTTGAACATCAGGACGCATTTCTAAATCATCGATGCGAATTCTTCCACTTTCATCAACTGGAATTTCATTTCCAGTATACAATCTTTCTTGATACAAGCGTTGAATTTGTTCAATACATCCTTCATGTATTCCTTCTTCTTTCATTATTTTATATAATAAAGAAATATACAATGGAATAACCGGAATGGCAGAACTAGCTTGCGTAACCAATGCTTTATTGACTGAAACAAAAGCTTTTCCATTAATCGCTGTTAAGCTATCCGTGATAGCAAATGCCGTTGCTTCAAGATGATCTTTGGCACGACCAATAGTTCCTTTTCTATAAACTGCCTCTGTTAATGAGGGTCCAATATAAGAATAAGCTACAGTTTTAGCGCCAGGAGCCAGCAAATTTTCTGCTTTTAAAGCTTCAATCCACATGGCCCAATCCTCGCCGCCCATTACGGCAACTGTATTTTCAATATCGTCACCACTACACGGCTCAATAGAGATTTCAGAAACTTTACCCGAATGAAAATCGACTGTTTTATTCGTAAATGTTCCGCCAATTGGTTTTAAAGTAGAACGATGCATAACCCCAGTAACTGGATGCAGACGAACTGGTGACGCTAAACTATAAATCACCAAGTCCACTTGACCTAAATCGTCTTTTATAAGGTTTAATGTTTGTTGCTTTACTTCCTCAGAAAAAGCATCACCGTTGACGCTTTTTGCATACAAACCTACAGCATGAGCTTCTTGTTCAAAAGCAGCAGAATTGTACCAACCTGGCGAAGCTGTTTTTCCTTCGCTTGGTGGCTTCTCAAAGAATACTCCAATAGTTCCTGCATTCGAACCAAAAGCACTTGTAATTCTCGAGGCCAAACCAAATCCGGTTGAAGCTCCAATTACTAAAACTTTTTTAGCTCCGTTTATTGCTCCTTTTGATCTAATATATTCTATTTGATTTTTTACATTTTGAGCGCATCCTTTTGGGTGTGATGTTGTGCAAATAAATCCTCTCATTCTAGGTTCTATAATCATATTCTTGCTTATTCGTTTTTTTATTTTTTTCTTAAAATCGTTATACTATTACTATAAAAGTGATGTTTTAAAGCAAACAAATATAAAGTAAAATATTAGTTCAACAAGGCTTTGGCATGATTTAAGGCCGAATCAGAGACAACGGTTCCTGATAACATTTGTGCAATCTCCACCAATCGCTCCTCGTCATTTAATAACTTTAATTCGGATAAAGTGTCATCGCCAACCGTTGATTTAAATACTTTGAAATGCGCATTTCCTTTGGCAGCAATTTGTGGTAAATGTGTAATGGCAAAAATTTGCATTTCCAGACTCATCTCTTTCATGATTTCTCCCATTCTAATGGCAATTTCTCCTGAAACTCCGGTATCAATTTCGTCAAAAATCAACGTTGGTAATTTCGAATATTTCGCTAATATTGCTTTAACAGCAAGCATAATTCGAGACATTTCTCCACCAGAAGCAACTTTTTTTAATAATCCAAAATCAGTTCCCTTATTTGCAGAAAATAGAAACTGAAGGGAATCTTTACCGTTTTGAAAATAGGTTTCAGTTGCATTAATATCAATATTGAATCGAACATTTGGCATCCCTAGGGTTTCTAAAATCGTGGTTAATTGTTGCGATAAAACGGGTACGGAATCCAATCTATTAGCATGAATTGTATTTGAAAAATCATCCAGCTTGATTGTTTTTTGTTCAATCGCAATCGTCAACGCCGAAATATCATCTTCCATGTTGCCTAATTCTAAAACTGAATTTTCAAGGTTAGATTGAATTTCTAATAATTCCGCTACAGTTGAAACTTGATGTTTCTTTTGCAAATTAAAAATCACTTGAAGTTTTTGACTAATTAAATCTAATTGTTCCGGATCATTTATCAACTTTTCTACACTGCGATTCATTTCGCTTGCTATATCATCAAACTCGATGGTGATACTCGTAATCCGCTCCAACAAAGTATGATATTCTGCCGAAAATGGAGCAATCTTTTGTAAGGAAACCTTAATTTCATTCAAATTATGCAACACTCCTATTTGATCTTCATTGGCAATAGCCAACGATTTGTCAATTGCTTCTTTTATCACTTCTACATTATTCAACTGCTCAAAATCAGCTTCGAGCAATTCTTGTTCCCCTGCTTTTAATTGAGCAGCGACTAACTCATCTAATAAAAAAGTATTGTATTCTTGTTCTTTTTTAGATTCGCTTTGTTTTTTTAAAAGTAAATTTAATTTCGATTTATCCGATTTATAGCTTTTTAAAACCGACTGATATTCAAGAATTGTTTCTTTATTATTGGCAATAGCATCAATAATCTCAAACTGTACATTTTCATCTGAAAGTTCTTGGGTTTGCTGTTGCGAATGAATATCAATCAAGAACAAGCTCAATTCCTGAAGTTCTTGAAGGTTTACCGGACTATCATTGATGAAAGCACGAGATTTTCCCGACGGAAGAATTTCACGTCTAATTATGGTCTCATTTTCATAATCTAAATCGTTTTCTTCAAAGAATGGAATCAAATTGTATTTAGAAATTTCAAAATGTGCCTCTATAACACACTTTTCTTCTTTGTTTTTTAAAGAAGTTAAATCGGCTCTTTTACCTAAAACCAAACCTATTGCTCCTAATATAATTGATTTTCCAGCTCCAGTTTCTCCTGTGATTATTGAAAAACCTTTTGAGAAATCGATGGACAATTTTTCAATTAAAGCATAGTTTTTTATCGAAAGTGACGTTATCAT
>JAYTBZ010000184.1:0-1701 GCA_043736705.1 Flavobacterium sp.
GGAAGACAATAATATGGGCGTTTGCCAATTGAAACGGAATGGTTTTTCATCTTTTTTCGGCTTTGGCGAAACGTACTCGCGTTTGTTAGTTGCACGATCAATTCGATAGTAATTTCCAAACTGAAAACCAGTGAAAACAATATTTGGGTTGCGCTTGTCAATTTGAATTTGCATTCCGTCGCCACCCATTAAATTTTCATAAGGATACTTACCATCTTGAAGCCAATCGGAAGAAAATTTATAAGTACTCGGACCTACCCAAACGCCATTATCTTGCATACCACCGTAAATATTGTAAGGTTCTTGCTCATCTACATTCACCGCATAAAACTGACTTACTCCATGTGAATTCCCTTTAAACCAGTGGGCTCCGTCGTCATAAGAAATATTCAAACCACCATCGTTTCCATTTATCAAATGCCCAGATTTATTAGGATTTACCCAAACAATATGATGATCAGAATGCACATTTTCTTCACTAATAGATTTAAATGTTTTTCCACCATCATCTGATTTGATAACCGGCACACCTGATAAGTAAATTTTATCTGCATTACTTGGATCTACTGAAATTGCACTGAAATAATACCCGTAGGAATAAAAGAAATCATCTATAAATCCGGTATGTGTTTTGGTCCACTTTGTGCCTCCGTTGGTGGTTTTATAAACTTCCGCTCCAATTACTTCTGCATCGGCTAAACTGCTAATGGATTTCAGCACCAACTTTCCTGCCTCATTAGGTTGCAAATATCCGTTTTGTACCCAATGTTTAATATTTTCGGCTCGGTACTTTTCGGTTAAACCAAAGTTCTTTAAAATAGAGTTCAAACTTTTATTAGGCAGCTGTAAGAATTCGTCACCAGGCATAGCAAAAGCAGTTGTTAAGGAACTGCTTCTTTTAGTATCAAGAGGTCTTTTAAATTGATTGTCTAAAATAGCATAAACCGTAGTGTCATCATAAACCGCTAAACCAATTCGCCCCACACCTTCACCAGTTGGAAATCCGCTATCAGCAGTTGAAAAAAGTTTCCAAGTTACGCCCGCATCTTCACTTTTATAAATCCCAGATGCAGCACCACTACCTTTAAAATCCCATGCTTTTCTATCTTTACTCCAAGCCGCTGCGTATTGAATATTGAAATTTTTTGGCGAAACAGCCACATCTATAATCCCAGTTTCGTTGTCTAAGAACAATGTTTTATTCCACGATTTACCGCCATCAGTCGTTCTGTAAATACCACGTTCCTCATTTTTCGAATACAAATGCCCTACTACGCCTACTACAATTTCATTAGGATTATTAGGATTTAAAAGTATTCTACTAATATGATGGCTATCCTGTAACCCCATATTTTGCCAAGTTTTCCCTTTATCTTCTGATTTTAAAATTCCGATTCCCGCATACGAAGAGCGCGAAGAATTCACCTCACCCGTTCCAACCCAAATAGTACCCGTTTTCCAGTCTACTGCTATATCACCTATATTTTGTGTAGGCGCCGTATCCATAACAGTTGAAAAACTCATTCCATTATTATTGGTATGCCATAATCCTCCCGAAGCATATCCTACGTAAAATTCAGTTGGATTTTCAGGATTTACTGCCACATCAACCACGCGTCCACTCATTACTGTTGGACCCACATTTTCGAGTGTAACCTTTTGAAATAGCGATTGATTTTTTAATTGTTTTTTAGCTTCCAA
>JAYTBZ010000185.1:0-8405 GCA_043736705.1 Flavobacterium sp.
AGGAACAGGAAAAACTGCCGGTTTTACATTACCTATTCTGCAAATATTATCACAAGGTCAACAATTGCGACAAAGACCTATTCGTGCCTTAATATTGACACCAACAAGAGAATTAGCCGCACAAATATTGGCCAATATCAAAGAATACAGTGAATTTTTAGACCTAAAAAGCACAGTAATTTTTGGTGGCGTAAACCAGAATCCACAAGTAACACAACTGCGTCAGGGAGTAGATATTTTAGTTGCCACTCCAGGACGATTAATCGATTTACACAATCAAGGATTAATATCACTTGCCAAAGTCGAAATTTTAGTTCTAGATGAGGCAGACCGTATGCTTGACATGGGATTTTTACGAGATATTGAACGCATTTTAAAAGTATTGCCTGTTAAAAGACAAAATTTACTATTTTCAGCTACTTTCTCAAAAGACATTAAGAAACTAGCCATGGGAATCTTACACCATCCCGTTCAAGTAGAAGCAACACCAGAAAACACAACGGTCGATGCTATTATTCAAAAAATATATCCCGTTGCCAAAGAGAAAAAAACAGAATTGATTATTAAATTGATTACGGAAGGCAACTGGAAACAAATATTGGTTTTTACACGTACCAAACAAGGCGCCAACAAACTAACCGAAAGTATGATTAGTGCTGGAATCAAAGCCGCTGCTATTCACGGTAACAAAGGGCAGGGCGCACGAACCAAAGCCTTAGCGGGTTTCAAAGACGGAAGTTTAACTGCATTAGTTGCAACTGATATCGCCGCTCGTGGTCTGGATATTCCTTTATTGCCGCATGTAATTAATTTTGAATTACCTAATATTCCTGAGGATTATGTGCACCGCATTGGTCGAACCGGAAGAGCTGGAGCAAGTGGCGAAGCTATTTCGTTATTCAGTCCGGATGAAACTGTTTTTTTACGCGATATAGAAAAACTAATTGGCCTACAATTGCCTAAAGAGCATATTAAAGGTTTTGAACCAGATCCTAATGCTTCCAAAGAACCTATTAAACAAGGACAAGGAAGACAACAACGCGATTCAACTCCGCGAAAACCAAAAACCGACACTACAAACCGAAGCAGTAACAACAGTTTTGGTCCAAGACGTCCGAGTCAAAATAATGATAGACGTTCTAATAGATAATTAATTTTTATTCTTTTTTAGGAGCAGAACGAGTTCGTTTTTTTAGAACGTATTTCCCGCTATACATTACAAACCTTCTTGGGGCTGAACACCAGCTCAAAGAAGGTTTTTCATTTCAAACGAAGTTCATTGAACTCCATTTAAAATTTAAGCTAAGTGAAGTAATCGGGACTATTTCATTTGATTTACATAAATCATTTAGAAATCCTTTTAATTTTACTTTAAGAATTATTTTTATACTCTGATTATTATTTATCCAAAGAAAGGCACAATATAAACATATAAAAAATTACTCACGTATTAATTACATACATAAAAAATGCTATTAAATCATACTTTTAATCTCCCCAACCACATAAAGTATAAGCACCAGCAAGTGCTTCTATTAAGGTTAACATGGAAACAGTGTGCGTACATCTAGATCTACCTTTACAAGCATCCTATAAATGATATTATGATGCTATTTTACCGACACATGTATAAACATTTTAAGAATGACTGGATAAATTAAATAAAAACAACGTAAAATAAATCATTAAAATTTTCAACGTATATGTTTTATTTCAAAGTTCAAACATCTAATTAAGCAATCTTTACTTAAATCCTGATAATATAAAATTCTTTATTAAATAATTAATTTGTAAAAATAATATTATATTTTTACAAAGAATAATCTACAGAATAAAAGCAATAAATTCAAAGTATTAATTAAAAAACTAAAAATATTATAAAATGATTGTTATATATATTTTTCTACTGATAATAACCGTTTTCGTTGCAATGTCATTTTTCAGTTTACAAAAGCTAAAAAATCAATTTAATCCAAACATTAATTTTTCTGATGATCGTTATTATGAACTGAAATATAAATTACAATTTATCTCCTCAGTTGGTGTGGTAATTATAGGAGTTTGTGGGTTTCTTGGTTATGATAAATTTGAAAATTTTGTTGAAAATTTTGATAAAAAAACGGATTCTTTAAATCTAAAATTAAAAGATTATGATAAAAGAATTTCATTAATTGATGAAAATATAGTTAAGTACGATAGTAAAATTATTGCTTATAGTAACATTTTAAATAAATTGAATTACAGCAAAATTCAATTTTCAAAAGCATTGATTACTTCGAATAAACAACTCTTAACTTTAAATGATACTATTGATATAATCAAAAAACGAAATGTTCTAGATAAAAGTTTTTATGTGATTGATAATTTACAAATTGATAATCGCTCTAATACTAATTATAAACTTAAAATCAGTAACAAATTCTACTTTAAAGATATGGTAACTATAATTGGTGATAAAATACCAGTATTTTCAAAAAAACCTGTAGTATTTGTAATTCCACAATCAACAGCCGCAATTTCTTTAATAGAGGTAACAACAGAATATGTAGTAGTTGATTATGGTTCGTATACTATTATGGATGATTATGTAGACCCAAAATCATTTGCTTTTGGTCTTTTGATTGCTAAGAAACAAGATTAATCTTCCCACCGCTAGCGCTAGCGCCCCGCTGGTGATCACCAACAAATGTAAATCACTATAAATTTGTAATAAGCATGAGCGGGAAGCTCCCGCTAGCAATCACATTATCGATTTTGCAGAGGTTAAATATCTGAAATCAAAAATCGTTGATCCAAAATCTGAAATCTGTTCCTATTCATACGTATTCAAATCTAGCTTAAGAATAGTACCTACTCTGCTAAACTCTTCATTAATCTTTGCATTCAAGATTAGTTGCTCATTTGTTATTGGATGATTAAAAATTAACTGATGTGCATGAAGCATCATTCCTTTCAGTTCAAAATGCTCCAACCATAATTTATTTTGTTTGTTACAACCATGTGGCCGACTTCCTAAAATGGGATGAAAAATATGTTTGAAATGTTTTCGTAATTGATGCATGCGTCCCGTTTCAGGAATCGCTTCTACTAAACAATATCGTGACGTTGGTTTGTTGTTAAATTCTAACTCAATTTCGGTAGTTTGCAACCGATGAAAGTAGGTTATTGCATTTTGTATGATGCTATCATCATTGGTTAAATCATAATCGATCGTTAGTTCTTCGGGTGACCAACCACGTAAAATTGCTAAGTATTTTTTTTCGACTTGGCGTGTGGCAAAACGATCATTCATAATTTTTAAAACGGCTGTATCCAATGCAAATAACAAGACACCAGATGTTTTGCGATCTAACCGATGAATAGGATAAACGTGTTGCCCTCCTATTTGATTTCTCAATTCTTGAATCGCAAACACTTTTGCATCGCGCGCGTAAAACGATTTGTGGACCAACAATCCACTTGGTTTATTAATTGCAATAATATATTCGTCTTGATAAAGAATTTCTAACATTTGGCAAAAATAAAAGAGATTTCTCCCGAAATCTCTTTTTTGACTTATTTATTTCTGTCTTTTCTTTTTTACCCTTCTAACGCAAACATATTCTCAATTCTGCAACTTTTAAACATCTAAAATCAAAAATCTGGAATCAATTTTAGCCCAACCACCCATCACGATCTAAGCTCCTATACTGAATCGCTTCGGCAATATGACTCGCCACAACTGTTGGAGCTGCATCAAGATCAGCGATAGTTCTCGCTACTTTCAAAATCCTGTCGTAAGCTCGCGCGGATAAATTCAATCGTTCCATAGCCGTTTTCAATAACTGTTTAGATACATCATCTAATGCACAATATTCCCGAATATGTTTGGTATTCATTTGTGCATTGTAATGAATGTGATCCATGTGCTCAAAGCGCACCGTTTGAATTTCTCTGGCTGCCGTTACTCGCTTTCTAATCTCAACACTACTTTCTGCTTTTTGATCATCTGATAATTTTTCGAAAGGAACAGGTGTTACTTCAATATGGATATCAATTCGGTCTAATAAAGGACCTGATATTTTACTCAAATACCGTTGCATTTCGTGTGGTGAAGACGTTTGCGGTGAGTCGGGATCATTAAAAAAACCACTAGGACTCGGGTTCATACTCGCCACCAGCATAAACGAAGACGGATAAGTCACCGTAAACTTGGCTCTCGAAATTGTTACTTCGCGATCTTCAAGAGGTTGTCTCATGACTTCCAGAACGTCCCGCTTAAATTCTGGCAATTCATCCAGAAATAAAACGCCATTGTGAGCCATCGAAATCTCACCGGGTTGCGGATAACTTCCTCCTCCTACAAGCGCAACATTCGAAATCGTATGGTGCGGACTGCGAAATGGTCGTTGATTCATCAAACCTACTTCTTTGAGTTTTCCGGCTACACTATGAATTTTAGTGGTTTCTAATGCTTCACGCAAAGTCATAGGTGGTAAAATACTGGGTAATCTTTTGGCTAACATTGTTTTTCCAGCTCCTGGCGGACCGATCAAAATAATATTGTGTCCTCCAGCAGCAGCAATTTCCATGCACCGCTTAATGCTCTCTTGCCCTTTTACATCCGAAAAATCAAACTCAGGAAAATCTAAGGTTTTATAAAACTCAGCTCGAGTATCTATGGTTGTAGGTTCAAGCGTACCTTTTCCTTCAAGAAAATCAATTACTTCCTGAACATTTTCGATGCCATAGACATCTAATCCAGCTACGATAGCCGCTTCTTTTACATTTTGCTTGGGAAGAAAAAATCCCTTAAAACCTTCCTCCTTTGCTTTGATGGCGATTGGTAAAGCACCCCGTATTGGTTGTAAACTACCATCCAATGAAAGCTCTCCCATAATAATGTACTTGTCAACATCATCTGCTTTGATTTGGCCCGAAGCCACCAAAATTCCTATGGTTAAAGTCAAATCATACGCAGAACCTTCTTTGCGTAAGTCGGCGGGAGCCATATTGATTGTTATTTTTTTTCCTGGCATGGCATAGCCGTTGTTTTTAAGTGCTGCCGCTATTCGATAACTACTTTCTTTAATGGCGTTGTCAGGCAAGCCAACTAAGTGATATCCAATTCCTTTATCCATATTTACTTCTACAGTAATTGTTGTGGCTTCAACACCAAAAACAGCACTCCCAAAAACTTTGACTAACATACTTTATTATTTGCTTCTAAATTAAAAAAACATTTTCAACTATTGCACTTATTCCTACAAATTTTGAAAATGAATTAAAATATCGATCTAATAGTCAAAATAAATAGATATACTTCATAAAAATTGGCCACTATCTGACAATTCTACTTGATTACAAATGTTAAAATCACAAAAAATGACGACTTAAACTATTCCTTTTTTTACTTTTAGAGGATAATTATAAACTACACTATGAAAAAAATCTTACTTCTACTGTTATTCAGTGTTTTATTACCAAAAACCTATGCCCAAGAATACTTTCCTAATAACGAAAGTATACCAAACAAAAACACAAATTTTACTGCCTTTACCAACGCAAAAATTTATGTAACTCCAACTCAAGTAATTGAAAAAGGAACTTTACTCATTCAAAACGGAAAAGTGATCAGTGCTGGAACTAGCATTACGATTCCTAAAAATTGTATCACTATTAATTTAGATGGAAAATCAATTTACCCTTCTTTTATTGATATGTACACGAGTTTTGGAATCGAAAAACCAAAAGTTATGGGCAGCAATGAACGAAATCCTTTATACGATACCAAAAAATCTGGACACTATTGGAACGAAAACATAAAACCGGAAGTTAATGGATATGAAAACTTTAAATACGACCAAACCAAAGCTGAAGAGTTATTAAAAGCAGGTTTTGGAATCGTGGGAACGCATGTTCAAGACGGAATTGCCCGAGGATCAGGAACCTTAATCGCGCTGAATAACTTTGATAAAAGCAGTCAATTAGTTGCTGATAGAGTAACCAATCATTTTGCATTTACTCGAAGTGTAACTACTAATCAAGCCTATCCAAGTTCACTAATGGGAATGATGGCTTTATTACGCCAAATGTACTTAGATCTAGACTGGTACAAAAAAGGAAATGCAACCACTAAAGATTTATCTTTAGAAGCTTTAGCAAACAATGAAAAATTAGTTCAAATATTCACAACAGAAGATAAACTAAACAGCTTAAGAGCTGTTAAAATTGGAAAAGAATTTGGGTTGAATTATGTGTTGAAAGGAACTGGTAACGAGTTTGAACGCATGGAAGAAATTAAAAAGACCAATTCAAAATTTATTATTCCAATTAATTTCCCTGAAGCTTATGATGTGTCTGACCCCAATCAAGCCAATCAGATGGAATTGAAAGACTTGCGTTTTTGGAATCAAGCACCATCAAATCTTAAAGTATTAGCGGATAATGGCGTTGTATTTGCCCTGACAACTGACAAATTAAAAAAATTAGAAGACTTCAGACCCAATCTTTTAAAAGCTATCAAATACGGATTTGACAAGACAAAAGCACTGGAAGCTTTGACAACTATTCCTGCAGCAATTTTAGGAAAAAGTAATGAAATAGGCAGTTTAAAAACGGGTAATTTGGCTAATTTTATCATCGCCTCTGGTGAGATATTTAATGAAAAAACGATATTGTATGAAAACTGGGTTCAAGGAAACAAATTTGTAATAAATGATATTGCAATAAGAGATATTCGTGGTGATTACGATCTAACCATCAACAGCGAAAAATACAAATGGAAAATCGATGGCGATGTTGCTGCTCCAAAATCTGAGGTGACAACAACGGATAATAAAAAAATAAAATCTAAACTTACTTTTACCAATAACTGGATTTCAACTATAATTAAACCAATAGATTCAACTAAAACTAGTTTTACTAGACTTATAGGATACGTTGAAGAAAACCAGAATCTTGCTGGAAAAGCAGTGTTATTTAATGGAAATGAAGTGAAATGGACAGCGATAAAAACAGCACCATTTGTAAAAGTGATTGATTCCTCAAAAATCGAAAAAAACAACGCCGTTATGCCGATTACATTTCCAAATATAGCGTATGGCAATTTAAAAAAACCAACTGCAGAAACTATTTTATTTAAAAATGCTACGGTTTGGACCAATGAGAAAGATGGTATTTTAGTAGAATCCGATGTATTAGTAAAAAATGGAAAAATAGCTGCTATTGGTAAAAATATTACTGACGGCTCTGCAACAATCGTAGATGCTAAAGGAAAGCATTTAACCAGCGGAATTATTGATGAGCATTCCCATATAGCGATTTCTAATGGAGTAAATGAGGGCGGTCACAACTCTAGCGCCGAAGTAACGATTCAGGATGTAGTCAATTCAGAAGACATCAACATTTACCGAGATTTAGCAGGTGGTGTAACAATCTCTCAATTGTTGCACGGTTCAGCAAATCCCATTGGGGGACGTTCCGCAATTGTAAAATGGAAATGGGGAGCTTCAGCAGAGGAAATGTTGTATAAAAATCAACCTGGTTTTATCAAATTTGCCTTGGGTGAAAATGTAAAACAAGCCAATTGGGGAATCACAAATCCAACTCGTTTTCCTCAAACAAGAATGGGAGTAGAACAAGTATTCACGGACTATTTTCAACGTGCCAAAGATTATGATATGGCATGGAAAAATTATAATGCAAATGGTAAAAAAACAAATGCTAAAGCACCAAGAGTAGATTTAGAATTGCAAACTTTAGCAGAAATTTTAAATAAAGAGCGTTTTATTTCTTGTCACTCGTATGTGCAATCAGAAATTTTGATGTTGATGAACGTTGCCGAGAAATTTAATTTCAAAGTAAGCATATTCACTCACATCTTGGAAGGATATAAAGTGGCTGATAAAATGAAAGAACACGGCGTTGGTGCTTCTACGTTCTCTGATTGGTGGGCATACAAATTTGAAGTGAATGATGCTATTCCTTTTAATGGTCCTATTATGCACAATGCTGGAGTTGTGGTTGCTTACAATTCAGATGACGCTGAAATGTCAAGAAGGTTGAATCAAGAAGCCGCAAAAGCTGTAAAGTACGGTAATGTTTCTGAAGAAGAGGCGTGGAAATTTGTAACTCTAAATCCTGCAAAATTATTACATATTGATGATAAGGTAGGAAGCATAAAAGTAGGCAAGGATGCTGATATGGTACTTTGGAACACGAATCCATTATCGATTTACGCTAAAGCGGAAAAAACAATGATTGACGGTATTGTATATTATGACATTGAAAAAGATCAGCAACATAGAGTTTCAATTGCCAAAGAAAGAAATGAATTAATTGGTCAACTTTTGCAAGAAAAAAATAAAGGAATGATCACTCAAGAACCAAAAAAAGCGGAGAAAAAAGAATACCACTGTGATACA
>JAYTBZ010000186.1:0-8381 GCA_043736705.1 Flavobacterium sp.
CGTAAATACCGTCCTCAAACATTTAAAGATGTTGTAGGACAAAAAGCCATTACTAATACTTTATTGAATGCCATAGAAAGCAATCACTTAGCTTCTGCATTATTATTTACAGGTCCACGTGGCGTAGGAAAAACAACTTGCGCCCGTATTTTGGCTCGAAAAATAAACCAGCCCGGATATGATGATCCCACTGAAGATTTTGCTTTTAATGTTTTCGAACTCGATGCCGCATCAAACAACTCTGTTGATGATATCCGTAATCTAATTGACCAAGTTCGAATCCCTCCACAAACGGGACAATACAAAGTATATATAATCGATGAGGTTCACATGTTGTCTTCGGCAGCTTTTAATGCTTTCCTAAAAACATTGGAAGAACCACCCAAACATGCCATTTTTATTTTGGCTACGACCGAAAAACATAAAATTATTCCAACGATACTTTCTCGTTGTCAGATATTTGATTTCAAAAGAATTACCGTAAAAGATGCCAAAGAACATCTTGCTGAAGTGGCTACCAGTCAAGGCGTAGTTTTTGAAGATGACGCTTTGCACATTATTGCTCAAAAAGCAGATGGCGCCATGCGTGATGCTTTGTCAATTTTTGACCGAGTAGTTTCTTTTTGTGGAAAAGATTTAACACGTCAGGCTGTAACAGAAAACTTGAATGTGTTGGATTATGAAACGTACATTAACATCACCGACTTGATTTTGGAAAACAAAATCCCAGATTTGTTGATGGCCTTTAACGAAATTCTTTCAAAAGGTTTTGATGCACACCATTTTGTATCTGGATTAGCCTCTCATTTTAGAGATTTATTGGTTTCAAAAACACCGGCTACTTTAACTTTATTAGAAGTTGGGGAACAAGCGCAACAAATGTATGGCGTGCAAGCACAAAAATGCACTCAAGATTTTCTTTTGAAAGGAATCGAAATGGCAAATGATTGTGATTTGAAATACAAAGTGAGCCAAAATCAACGACTTCTTGTTGAACTCTGCTTAATGCAACTTGCCTCTATCACTTTTGATGGAGAAAAAAAAAAGCTGACCCATTTATAATTCCTCCTACTTACTTTAGGAAGAACGATTATTCTATAATTGAAAGCTCAAAAGCAAAAGAACAAGTTACTATAATTACTCCAATTGTAGCAATAATTCAAGAAAAAATACCTGAAGTTATAGCTGTCACTCCAATAATTCCAGCTCCTAGTCCCACAATTAAAATTGAGATTCCACAATCTAATGAACCAAAGGTTTCTGCGTTTTCATTGGCCAGTATTCGTGCGAAAAAAGCATTGGAAGAAAGCAATAGAGGAATAGTAAAAGAAGTTGCTCAGTTACCAACAGAGTCATTTACAGAAACCGAAATGCTGCTGTACTGGAACAAATACGCGCAACGTTTAGGAGATAAAGGATATAAAATTATGGAGTCGTTATTGTTAATTAATGATCCCAAATTAAATGGAACAAACATATCAATTGAACTGCCAAATGAAGGATCTAAACTAGATTTCGAAAAAGAATTGAATGGACTTTTAGGCTATTTAAAAGGGCATTTGCACAATCATGATATCACAATTACCGTTATTGTGAATGAAAGTATTGAAAGTAAAAGAAACTTTAACGACCAAGATCGATACAACAGACTTCATGAAATAAATCCAAATATTGAACTTTTACGATCAACATTTGGACTGGATTTAGATGCCTAATTTATCATTATATTTTGCCATAATACATCGCTTTTACAATTCCATCAGAAAGTCCAATTTTAGGAACATAAATATTTCGTGCGCCACTCCATTTCATCGCATTCAGATAAATTCTGGTTGCAGGAATAATTACATCAGCACGATCCGGATTCAATCCTAACTCAGAAATTCTTTGTTCATACGAAAGTGAGTTTAAGAACGCATATTGAGAATTCATGTAAATGTATGACAAGGGTTTTTCTTGAATTTTACCCGACATTTTAAATAGTTTATTAATGTTTCCACCGGAACCAATTAAAATAACTTCTTCATATTGCTCTGTATTCGTTTTGATCCATTTTTCAATTTCTTCCCACACCACATCGCAAACCATATCGTTTAATAAACGCACTGTTCCTGCTTTAAAAGATCTTGAATTGATCAATTTACCATTCGAAAATAAAGTAAATTCTGTACTTCCACCGCCAACATCAACAAATAAATACGTCTGATCTGTTTTTAATAAGTGATGTAAATCAGTAGAAGCAATTATTGCCGCTTCTTTTTTTCCATCGATAATTTCTATTTTGATGTCGGCTTTTTTCTTTATCAACGCAACTACTTCTTTAGCATTGTACGCTTCTCGCATTGCCGAGGTGGCAAAAGCCATATAACGTTCTACTTTATGAACCTTCATCAAAAGATTAAAAGCCTTCATAGCATCGCACATTCTTTCTAAATTTTCATCTGAAATTTCACCTACTGTAAACGCATCTTGACCTAAACGAATTGGAACACGCACCAACGAACTTTTATTAAATTGCGGTTCTTTTCCTTCTTGTTCTACAATATTGACAATCAATAAACGCATGGCATTAGAACCAATATCGATTGCTGCATATTTTTTTATTTTAATCATTTTGAATTAAATTCGTTTTGTGTTAGAGTAATTAAATGGTCTACTTATTAACTCTAAAATCTAAAGATTAGTACTAGTATTCCCCTTGGCTAAAGTAATATAATTAAAGAATGACCTATGTTTTTGAATCTAATTCCACTTTACTTTGATAGTATTTATAAGTTTCTAGTTGTGCTCTAAAAACGGGATTGTGGTTCCTAACTCTATATTTATTATCTAATTTATAAGAATGATAACGCGCTTTAACATTCCCTTTCCAACCAATATCAAAATTGTCTATCAATTCATTTTTTATTTCTTGATCGTAAATTGGACACGTCACTTCGACACGGCCATCAAGATTTCTGGTCATAAAATCGGCCGATGAAATATACACTTCGGTTTGACCTGCATTGCCAAAAATATAAACTCTAGAATGCTCTAAATAATTATCAACAATACTTATGGCTTCAATATTTTCACTCATCCCAGAAATTCCTGGTATCAAGGAACAAATACCTCTTACCTCAAGCTGAATTTTCACACCTGCCCTGCTGGCTTCGTATAATTTATCTATCATACCAAAATCTGACAGACTATTCATTTTTAGTTTAATGTGTGTTTTCCTTCCCGCAAGTGCATGTGTAATTTCTCGGTCTATTAATTTAACAAATCGAGATCTAGTGTAATGCGGAGAAACGATTAAATGTTTGTAACGATGTACTCTGTAATTAATATCAAAGAACTCAAAGATTCTCATAATATCTTTCAGAATTTGCTGATGACTGGTAAATAATGTCACATCTGTATAAACTTTAGCCGTAGATTCATTAAAATTTCCAGTCGAAATAAAACCGTAACGTCTTATTTTATCCTGTTCCATTCTTTCAATAACACATATTTTGCTGTGAACTTTTAGTCCTTTTATTCCAAAAATAAGTTCAATCCCTTCCAATTGCATTTGCTCTGCATAGGAAATATTGGATGCTTCATCAAAACGAGCCTGTAATTCTATTTGAACGGTCACTTTTTTTCCGTTTTTGGCAGCATTAATGAGCGAACTTATAATCTGAGAATTTTTAGCTAATCGATATAATGTAATTTTAATAGAAGTTACTTTTGGGTCTAATGCTGCCTCCCGCAAAAACTTAGTCAAATACGAAAAAGACTGATAAGGTGCATTGAGCAAATAATCCCGTTCACTAATTTTTTCTAACATACTTCCTTCCAGACTCAAACCCGGAATTGGTAATGGATCATTGGTTTGATATAATAAATCAGACCTGCCTAAATTTGGAAAATTCATATAATCTCGCCTATTGTGGTATCTTCCACCAGGAATAATACTGTCTGTAGAAACGATTTTCATCTTATCTAGAAAAAATTGCAACGTATCGTCTTCAATAAGTTGATCGTAAATAAAGCGCACTGGTTCTCCTATACGGCGATCTTTGACACTCAGCGATATTTTTTCGATCATGCTTTTACTTAAATCACTATCAATGTCTAATTGGGCATCTCTAGTAATTTTTATCATGTGAGCAGAAACGCTTTTGTAATCAAAAATATTGAAAATATTACTCAAATTGTGTCTAATGACATCATCTAACAAAATGATATATTGCTTTTCATCATGAGATGGTAAAACCACAAAACGGTTTATTGTTTTGGGAATTTCTATAACAGCATATCGAATTTCTTCATCAGTATTCATAACCAATTTTACAGCCAAATATCCCGAAGTATCTTTCAAAATAGGAAATTCAGCTAAATCATTAAGTATAATTGTCACTAACTCAGGACTCACTTTTTGTATAAAAAAGTCTTTTAAAAAGATTTCTTGTTCAACAGTAATGTCAGTTTCGGTGATGATGAAAATATTTTTTGTTTCTAATTCACTTTCAATAATATTTAAAATTCGTAAACTTTCAGATTGTTGTTGGATTACAATTTCGGTGATATCCTTTACCAATTGTTGCGCAGATATACCGCCAAGATATTTTTCACCTGTTATTCCAGTCAAACTAAGACGCCTGATAGCTGCAAAGCGCACTCTAAAAAACTCATCTAAATTATTGGAAAAAATACCTAAAAATCGTAATCTGTCTAATAGTGGAACCGAAGGATCTCCGGCCTCTTGGAGCACTCTTGCATTAAAAGCCAACCAACTTTTTTCTCTATCAATGTATTTATATTCTAAAGCTTTATTCATCGCAACTCTTTGGGAAATATTATTTTATTTATTTTACCTTTTTCAATTGTATTCCAATCCTCCACATCAAATTTTATCGATACAAAACCACTTGTAGAAACATTGTCAATGAAAATATCTCCAAATTTATTAACAAAATTTGTAATGGCGCTATTATGACCAAAAACAATAACGTTTTCTAAAAGATTACTACACGATTTGATAATTTTTTCCAGTTTATTTTCATCAAAAGTATAAAGATTGTCTTTGTAAAGGATACTTTCTAAAGGATACCCAAAATTTTGAGCAAAAATTAACGCAGTGTTAGTCGCCCTTTTTGCAGTACTTGCCCAAATACTGTAGGTTTTTGGAATATAATCTTTTCCAAAAGAAGAAACTAGATGTGCATCTGCAATACCTTGAGACGTCAAAACACGATTTTTATCCTGCATGGGAACCTCCCAACTTGATTTGGCATGACGTATCAATATTAAATTTTTCATAGTAACATCAGCTAATAAAATACATTCATAAGTTTATATTATGAAAGGTACAGATTAATATAATTTAAAAAAATTAATTTTGAATTCTTTTAAAACCATGGCTTGATAAAATACGTACATTTTAAGAATAGTTATTGGTTAGTTTTAATTTAAAGAGTTTATTACCAGCACGATAATAAAAAAAGAGGTGTAATAAAGTTTAAATATTGATATTTATTATTAAATAAAGCCTTTAAACGATTATTTTCGTACATCATAGATTAAAATTTATAATTGATGTAATATATTTATCTTTACTGTTAAATTAATTTTAAATTTTAGATTCTATTTTCCCCTAACTTAGAGTTTGATTTTAAAACAAAGAAACCAAATTATGGCTTTACCTACTAGATATCTTCATTTTAAAAAAAATACTCTTTTTTTTGTTGTTGCAATAATAACCTCTACTCCAAAAATTAGATTTCATTTTATGAATCCTTTTAACAAGATGCATTTTCCATCAATTGAAATGATTCTTGCTACTAAGTATCTAAGAATGCTTTAACAAATCATTTTTCAAATTACCAAATTGCTATCATCAAAAAATAATTGATAGCCCAACATAAAACTATACTTACACTTTTTAGTGTAAATAAATTAAGAATATCAAAATATGGAAAACAATTACTTTAATTCCTTTGCTAAAAATAAAGTTTCTTTAGTCCAATTTTTTCTTTTTTTCACGATTTTACTATCCGTGGGAGCAGTTTTTGGGCAAACAACTACGCGTTATCAAGGTGTTATTAAAGGAGGTGCTACGCTATTTGGAAATTCATGGTATTATAGTACTCAATTTTCTACTAATACTGCTACAGCAAGAGATGATTTCAGACTTACTCCTGATATCGACAATGACCCTACAACAAACCTTTCAACGAGTTCTGATTTAATTTTACCCGCTGGATCCAGAATTGAAAGAGCCTATTTATGTGCTGAACAAAGAAATTCAGTTAGGGCATTATCATCGTTAAAATTAAGAGTACCTGGCGCTATCAATTACACTACACTAGATTTAAGTACAGATTTAAGCAACAAAACTACAGGTGCAATTTATGACCAAACTATTTGGGATATAACTTATTTAATGCCAGCAAACGGTTATGTCAGCACTGCAGGAGGTGGACTTGCAGGCCGATATTTCGTTGCTGATCCAAGTGCTGTTGATAATACTACCATACCTATGGGTGGATGGTCCATAATAGTGGTATATAGTAATGGTAATTCCCCATCAAGAAATATAACTGTTGCAGACAATTGGCAATTGTTCAATAATAATTCAGTAAACTCTGATGTCAATAACGTAACTGTTCCTGCAACTGGTTCAGTTAATGCCGTTGTTGGAATAACTGGAACCTATGGAGATAGAAACTACACTGATTTTCTTCGTTTTGGTACAACAACAGGGTTATTAACAGATTTAGCAGATCCAAGAACTGGAGTGACAAATGACGCTTTGAACAGTAGTATTGCTATGACGGCAAATAATAATGTTTCAGCAGATGGCGGTCCTGCAATGTCTGGAAATATCAGCACTCGAAACCCAATAAGTGCAGGCCATTTATATGGTCCTGCAGAATCTTGGGATTACGATGCTGATATCTTTAATGCATCAGGTATTTTGCCCAATTCACTCTTGCCAATAAATGTCAGACTAAGACAAAGCTCAACAGGGGGTGATGTACTTGTATCTGGTTCTTATTTCATTTCTATTGATGTAACAGCGCCAACAGTAACAAAAACATTATCTCCTACAACTATTATAGATGGACAAACTGCAACTTACACATGGGTAGTTGCAAATAATGGAGGTGGTGCTGCTCAGTTAACAGGGCTAGGTTTTGTTGATACTTTACCTACAAACATTAAAGTCGCAAGTATACCCAATGCAACAATTACTTACACCGGTGGAGGTACATTAGGCACCGTTACAGCAAATGCAGGATCGGGAAGTGTTTCACTTTCAGGTTTAACCTTACCCGCAAACGCCACAGCGACAATTACTGTTGATATTACCAATGTTCCTGGCCAATATAACTTATCATGTTCTGGAAATCCTAGCGCCTTTACTAATAGTAATAGCAATTTTACAACTTCTGGAGGTATCTCTACTAACGTGGTACCACAGTGTCTCATTGTCAATCCAAACTGCTCTAGTTATGTTTTAGTTGTTAATAATCCAGCTGCCGTTTGTTCTCCAGCTACAGTGAATATAACTGCTGCTGCAATCACAGCGGGTTCATCAACTCAAACATATACTTACTGGAGTGATGCAGCTGCAACTATACCTTATCCAACACCTACTGCTGCTACTGCTGGTACTTATTATATTAAAGGTACAAGTTCTATTGGCTGTACGGAAACAAAACCAGTTGTTGTAACCGTGAATCCTGCTTCGACTATTGCTTTGACTTCTGCTGCTGCAACACAAAATCAAACGGTATGTTCTGGTACTCCAATTGTATCTACTGTTTACACCTTTGGCGGAAGCGCAACAAATGCCGCAGTAACTGGTTTACCTGCTGGATTGACCTTTAACATTGATACAACTGCTAAAACTGTAACCATTAGTGGTACGCCTACTGCGTCGGGTACCTACACAATAACAACTTCTGGTCATACTGCACCGTGTACGGCTGCAACTATATCGGGAACAGTAACACGTAATCTTGCCTCTACAATTGTATTGACTAGTGGAACACAAAGTCCAACGGTATGTTCTAGTACTCCAATTGCATCTACTGTTTACACCTTTGGCGGAAGCGCAACCAATGCTGCAGTAACTGGTTTACCTACTGGATTGACCTCTAGCATTGATACAACTGCTAAAACTGTAACCATTAGTGGTACGCCTACTGCGTCGGGTACATATACCATCACTACCTCGGGACATACTGCACCGTGTACGGCTGCAACCATATCTGGAACAGTTACCGTGACTGCTGCTCCAAATGCAGGAACACTTTCTGGCAATCAAGCAGTATGTGTAGGATTAACAACAACTTTCTCTTCTACAACAACGGGTGGAACTTATACTTCAAGTGCAACTGGAATAGCTA
>JAYTBZ010000187.1:0-3785 GCA_043736705.1 Flavobacterium sp.
CGACATCCATTTCTTGTATAAAAACAACCCACAATTTATTCAGAACTGGAAAAATTTACAACCAAAAACAGTACAGTTAATGGAGATTTACAACAAAACGGTTGGCGATTATCCATATAAGCAGTACTCCGTAATTCAAGGAGGCGATGGCGGAATGGAATATGCCATGTGTACTTTGATTTTAGGACAAGGCACGTTTGAAGGTTTGCTTGGCGTAACGGCACACGAAATGGCGCATTCCTGGTTCCAGCATGTGTTGGCATCAAACGAATCCAAACACGGTTGGATGGACGAAGGATTTACTTCATTTTTGGAGGATTTTGGACTGAACGAGATTGCCGATAAAAAAGTAGAAAACCCATTTTCGGGTGCCTATACAGGCTATTTTTCGATGGTAAATTCAGGGAAAGAATTGCCTCAAGGTACACACGCGGATCGTTTTGACGAAAATAGAGTGTATAGCATAACATCATATAGTAAAGGTGAATTATTTTTGACGCAATTGATGTATTTGATAGGAAAAGAGAATGTAATGAAGACGTTGAAAAAATATTACAGCGATTTTAAATTCAAGCATCCTACACCTAATGACATCAAAAGATCAGCGGAAAGAATTTCAGGCGCTAATTTAGATTGGTACTTGACTGATTGGACAGAAACTACAAACACTATAGATTATGGTGTCAAAGAAGTTGCAGAAAATGCAGGACAAACTAAGGTAGTTTTAGAGCGAATAGGTAGGATGCCAATGCCAATTGATTTATTGGTGGAATATAACGATGGAACCATGGAAAGTTTTTACGTTCCATTGCGAATGATGAGTTTCGAAAAACCAAACCCGAATGTAGCGGTAAAAAGAACAATCCTTTCGGATTGGGCTTGGGCGTATCCAACGTATGAGCTTAACATTGCCAAACCCAAAACTTCCATTAAGAAAATCACCATTGACCCAAGCGGTTTAATGGCAGATTTAAAAAAAGAAAATAACACATACACGAATTAAAGTAATTTTAAAAAGCCCTGAAAAGGGCTTTTTTTATGAAACATATTTAGGTGTTTCTATCAAAAATTACCTTCTGAATTTAAAGTTTTCAGCTAAAGCATGTTTCTTATTTTTCAACATTTCAGAAACAAGTTCCATTCCAATAACTGAAAATGTAATGCCGTTTCCGCCAAAGCCAAGAACAAAATAAGCGCTTGGAAAATCAGGATGTTTGCCAATGTAAGGTAAGCCGTCTTTGGTCTCGCCAAAAGTACCCGCCCAGACAAAATCCATTCTGAAATCATAATCAGGTAAAATTTTCTTCAGATATTTGGTCAATTTGCCGGACTTGTCGTTTAGTAAAGAATCTCTTTTTTCAGCGTTTACAAAATCTTCATCCTCTCCGCCAATAAGCAATCGGTTATCATCCGTGGTTCGCATATACATGTAGGGTTCCGCCGTATTCCAAAACAGCGTATTGTTTAGATTCGATTGATTGTCTTCAAAACGTTCTCCCACAATTGCGTAAGTAGAAAGTAATTTTACAAACTTGTCTTTAATGATTTCGGTACTTTCAAAACCGTTGCAGTAGATTATCTTTTTAGCGGTAATGGTAGTGCCATGTTCTGTCAGAACAGTGACGCCATTTTTTTTGTAAGTAACTTTTTTGATATCCGTTTTATCAAAAATCTGTAAACCCTTTTTGTGATTGTACGCCAGAATATCATGAGCTAACTGGAAAGCATCTATACTGCCACCTTGTTGGGATAAGATTCCGCCGTACGAGTGCTTGATGCAAAATTTTGTATCAATTTCCTCGGCTTCCAGCCATTTTACAGGTATTCCAATTTTTTTTCGAGCCTCGAATTCTTTTTTTAACCAGCCAACGTCTTTCTTTAAAGCCGCAAAATAAAGTGATTCCTTTTTCTCGAATCCACAGTTAGATTTTACTTGTTGCACTATTTTTTTTAAATCATCAATCGATTTATAGCACGCCCAGTAGCTATCAACAGCAGCTTTTTCGCCAATTAAATCAATAAGTTGGTACAAAGGCACGTCAATCTCATATTGCAACATCGATGTCGTAGCAGATGTGCTTCCGTGACCAATTTCTCTGCGGTCAATAAGTACGGTTTTGTAACCGTCCACCATACATTGATGGGCTATAAGACTACCAGTAATTCCACCGCCTACGATTAAAATTTCTGTATCCAGATTTTCTCTTAATGACGGATACGAGTTGATAATTCCGTTTTTTACTAACCAAAAAGGTTCGCTTGATTTTAGTTTCATGGCGCTAAGGCTTTGATCAAATTTAACGAAAATATTTTTTATATAATGATTAAGAAAAAAACAAAATAGAAATAAAAAAACGGGTTTCAAAAAACTAGATTTTCACCCTAATTTTTTAAAACCCGAATACTATATAAATAAAAATATTATGCTTTTTCGGCACTTAAATTTTTCAACATGTCCACTGTCATTGACTCCAAATCAAATTGATGTTTCCAGTTCCAGTCTTCACGAGCATTAGCATCATCAATACTTGCGGGCCAGCTGTTGGCTATTTTTTGGCGGAAGTCCGGCTCGTACGTAATACTAAATTCAGGAATGTGCTTTTGGATTTCGGCAGCAATCTCAGTAGGTGTAAAGCTCATAGCTGCCAAATTGTATGAAGATCGAATTTTAATTTTTTCAGCAGGTGCCTGCATGATTTTTATGGTAGCAGCAATCGCGTCATCCATATACATCATCGGCATTTTAGTTTCCGAAGATAAAAAACATTCGTATGTTTTATCAGAAAGTGCTTTATGAAAAATATCCACCGCATAATCTGTAGTCCCACCACCAGGAGGTGATGACCAACTGATTAAACCTGGATAGCGGATGCTTCTCACATCTACCCCAAAGATATTGTGGTAGTATTCGCACCATCTTTCGCCTGCTTGTTTGCTTATTCCATACACTGTTGAAGGTTCCATAACCGTATATTGCGGTGTGTTTTCTCGAGGTGTGGTAGGTCCAAAAACCGCAATACTCGATGGCCAGAATATTTTTTTTATTTTTCCGGCTTTTGCCAAATTTAAAACGTGAAAAAGCGAATTCATATTCAAATCCCAAGCAAAAGCTGGGTTTTTCTCGGCTGTTGCCGATAAAAGTGCTGCCATTAAATATACTTCGTCAATTTTATGCAACTCTACTAAATGCTCAATTTGATTAAAATCCAAAGCGTTTACCACTTCAAATGGACCTGAATTGACCACATCGGTATTCAATTTTCGAATATCTGATGCAATTACATTTTCGGTTCCGTAAATCGAGCGTAACTTTTGCGTAAGCTCGGTTCCTATTTGGCCACAAGCGCCTATGATTAATATTTTAGTATTCATCGTTATCTGTTTTGAAAAACAAATATAACGTTTTCGTCAGTAAATCAGTTTTGTTGGAAAAGTTTAAAAAAATTCTTAAAATAATTTTAAAATAGAAATAGTTTATACATTTTTGGCTTTTTATAAACAAGATAAGTGCATTTTAGTTATTGAATTGATAATTCTAGAGAATAATCAATAAACCGTTTTTTAAATAACTACCAGAAAGTTAACTCTAATCTTGGTTTTTATTTCGAACTAAAATGGCGTTTTTAGTTTTTTTATTCCTCTTGTTGAGAAGAAATTAAATTACGGTTTTATTGACATTCAGGAATAAAAGTATTCCCCATTTCTGGAATTCATTATTGTAAATTTAGTTTGTAACTTTGTGCTTTAATGAAATTAAAAATGAAATATAAATTAGCCGTTTGCTG
>JAYTBZ010000188.1:0-8324 GCA_043736705.1 Flavobacterium sp.
TATTTTTGTCCATATTACTCAAAACTAGAAATTCAATAAAATGAAATCAATGATCTACGAATACCAAAAAAGCAATTTTAAAAATAAAAGTAAAAAAGCGTTAGTGTTAATTGCATTATCAATTTCGATTGTTGCTTGTAACAAACCTGCCGAGGCAGTTAAAGAGGTAAAAACTGCTTACGTGGACACTTCAGAATTAATGAAAGAATATACAGAGGCAAAAGATCTTGAAGCAAAATACAAAACAAAATCCGAAGAAAAAGGAAAACAGCTAGAAGCTGAAATTAATCGTTTCAAACAAGAAGCAGCAAACTTTCAAGCACAAGCGCAAGCAAACGGTCAAGCATGGGCACAACAAAAAGGGGCTGAATTACAAAAAAGAGAGCAACAATTAGGTTACGCACAACAAGCGTTGTCTCAGGAACTGCAATTGGAGAGCGGAAAAGAAATGGATTCATTAGTTTCAGGAGTCAAAAAATTTATCAAAGCGTACGGTAAAGAAAAAGGGTATGCTTACATCTACGGTACAGGAGATGCAGCATCAATTTTATACGCTGAAGACAAATTTGATATCACTAAAGAAATCATCAAAGCCTTGAACGACAAATACAAAGCACCTGCTAAAACAGAAGAAAAAGTAGAAGCTAAAAAATAATTTTTTTATGTTAATTCATGAAAATGCCTTCATCTATAACTAGATTGAAGGCATTTTTTTTGAAGCTATTTACTTCGTCGCTTCGCTTCGCTCGTGTCCCGCTATCTGCTACAAACGTAGTTCACTGAACTCCAATTAAAATAAAAGTATAGTGAAGTAATCTCTCGTTTAGAAAGTGTTTTTTCTTACCCATAAAAGGAGCTTGCGCTGGTCGCTCTTTTCTAGCTAGAAAAAAATTACTTTCTAAATCTCGAATATTTACGCTACTATCGGGGCTGAAAATAATCGAATTATATTCCTAAAATGTTTATCAAAAATTAAAATAGTATTCCTAATTTTCAATACTTTAGCTTTATATATACACGCCTAATGCAAACCATTTCAGAAGCCGCCGCTTACACTTTACGATTTATCAATCAAACCCATCGATCGGTTTTCCTGACTGGGAAAGCAGGAACGGGAAAAACCACTCTGTTGCGGGAAATTATTCAAACCACGCACAAGAATACAGTTGTTGTGGCGCCCACGGGAATTGCTGCGTTGAACGCTGGAGGTGTTACCATTCACTCCATGTTTCAATTGCCGTTTGGAGGATTTATTCCCGATAATTCATCGCCTCAATTTTCTGAAAGTACTAAGTTTGAAACCAAAGCTACTTTGCGTAGGCATTTCAAAATGAGCGGCTTGAAGAAATCAGTCATTCGCAATATGGAATTGTTGATTATTGATGAAGTCAGTATGCTGCGAGCTGATTTACTAGATGCAATGGATTATATGATGCAAACCGTCCGGAAAAGAGACACGGCTTTTGGCGGAGTTCAAGTGTTGTATATTGGTGATTTATTGCAGTTGCCACCTGTAATTCGGGACGAAGAATGGCGTACACTGAAAACCTATTACAAAGGAAAATTTTTTTTCCACTCGCATGTGGTGCAACAAAAC
This sequence comes from Flavobacterium sp., assembly GCA_043736705.1. Taxonomy (GTDB): domain Bacteria; phylum Bacteroidota; class Bacteroidia; order Flavobacteriales; family Flavobacteriaceae; genus Flavobacterium. The sequence continues at coordinate 1,598 of JAYTBZ010000188.1, forward strand.
CCGCCACTTTACATTGAATTATCCAAGATTTTTCGTCAAACTGACGATACATTTATTTCGGTTTTGAATAATCTCCGCAACAACCAGATTTCCCAACAAGACATTCAAACCTTAAACCAATATGTAAAACCCGACTTTGATTTAAAAGCAAATAAAGGCTACATCACATTAACCACACACAATAACAAAGCTGACTCTATGAATGCGCAGGCTTTAGAAGATCTCGAAGGGAAATTAGTAACTTACAAACCCGTTATTACTGGCGATTTTCCAGACAAGATTTTCCCCGTGGAACAAGAACTGAAATTGAAAGTGGGTGCGCAAATCATGTTTGTGAAAAACGATTTGTCCTTTGATAAACATTATTTCAACGGAAAAATGGGCGTTATCAATTCATTGGGAATCCAAGAGATTTTGGTTCATTTTCCGGAAGAAAACAAAACCATAGAAGTTGAAAAATACGAATGGCAAAATATCCGTTATAAAGTAGATCCAGCCACTAAGGAAATTGATGAAGAGGTATTGGGAACTTTTGTGCATTATCCCATTAAATTGGCGTGGGCTATAACGGTTCATAAAAGCCAAGGCTTAACATTTGACAAAGCTGCGCTTGATGTTTCGCAAGTTTTTCTACCAGGACAAGCATATGTCGCGTTGTCACGTTTGCGCTCGTTAGAAGGGCTTATTTTGCTTTCTCCATTGCGCATGAATGGTATTTCAAACGATCAGGATGTAATGGATTATTCGTTAAACAAAGCTTCGGATACATTTTTAGAGAATGCCTTGCATTTTGAAACTAAGAATTTTATTCATAACTATCTGATCAATACGTTTGATTGGAGCGAATTGGCACAGGAGTGGCGCAATCACCGATTCAGTTACAACGAAAGTTCTGAAGTTTCCGGGAAATCGAAACATGCGCTATGGGCCAAAAAGCAAAACGAAGTTATTGAACACCTTTTGGATCCATCCAGAAAATTTATAGGGCAATTGAATAAGCTTTTTGCTCCTGAAACTGTTGATTTGAATCATGTTTCCGAAAGAATTCAAGCTGCTTTCAGTTATTTTCTGAAACCAATGGACGACTTAGTATTTGAAATCCTTTGGAAAATCGAGGAAGTAAAACGCATCAAAAAGGCAAAGATGTTTTACGAAGAATTGATACTTTTAGAAGAGGTACAAACCAAAGCCGTTCTACGCCTAATGAAGGCAAAATTATTGATAGAAACCGTTGTTGCGGGCGAAACAATTTCGAAAGAAAAATTGACCTCCTCAGAAATAAAAAATTACATCATCCGCAAAACGGAAGCTATTCAAAATCAATTCAAAGAACTAAACATTATCTTGATTGATGATGAGAAAGACGTGGAACGTTACACTTCGAAAAAATCAAAAACAGCAGTACCTAAGAAATCAACGGTGCAAGAAACCTATGAATTGTGGGTAGAAAAAAAATCTATTGATGATATTGCGACCATCAGAGTGTTAACCAAACAAACCATTTATTCCCATTTTGTCAAATTAATACAAACAAAAGCCGTGGCCATTACAGACGTTTTACCGGAGGACAAAATTCAAGATTTGGCAACTGCTTTCGCCGGATACCGTGAAGAATCACTAAATGCCTTAATGGAAAAACACGGTCAAAAGTTCTCTTGGGAAGAAGCTAGAATGTATAAAGCGAGTTTGAATTAGAAATTTCAAAAAGTGCTATAAAAACAGAAACCCTATTCGGTAAGAATAGGGTTTCTGTTTTTATAGTGATTGAATCAATATCCAAGCCTCTGGATTGTGCTTTTCGTTGATTTCTTTTTTGGCTTTTTCCGCTTCGGCAAATGTGGCGTAGCTTCCATATAAAACGGGATAATAACCGTTTTTGTTTGGTGCAATTCGTTTAGCATTATATCCTAAACGATTTAAAATACGCAAGGTTTTAGTAGCATTTTTTTCTTCTCGATACACGCCGGCCATAATGTGATACGGTAATTTAATTTCCTTGTTTGATTTTACGTTCAGCGTCACAGCAGGAACGGGACTTTCAATGAAGAACGTAGCTTGCTGAATTTTGTCTTGAACTTGCTTTTGAACGGCAGTTTCAACAAGTATCGTTTCTGAGGCGATTTGGTTTTGATACATTGGATAACCCACACTTCCAGCAATTCCTAGACCCAACACAAAAATAGAGGCGTATTTTAAATATGGATTTGAGGTTTTGTTATGTTCAGGAACCATTGTGATGGTTGCTTTTGTTTCAATTGCTTTTAGCTCTTTTTCGAAAATTTCTCTTTTTACCAGTGGTGAAACAAAAGGTGCCAATCCAAAAGAACTAGTCAAATAATTGGTTTGATCGTGTGGAGTGAAAACAATATTTTTATCAGTGTTTAAACGAAGATCACCTACATTTTTTATTGAAATAAGTTCATTTTCTTCTAATCCTTTTTTCCAATTAAAAACTTCGTATTGAATCTTACTTACGGCATATTCATAAGATGTTTTTTCAGCTAAAGCGATATGATTGGCTAATAAACCATCATTATTTTTAAGATTCGCATTGAAGGCAATTCTTTTTGTAGGAGGAGAAAACGAATGTGTGCTTTCATTAAGATTAGCCGATTTTATTTCAGTCAAAAAAGCCCCGAAACCAGGAACGGTGACACATTGATAACGGTATAAAAGCTGTGCTATATATAATTCGATTTTCATACTTACAAAGTTATACAACGAAAATAGTTATCAAAACTTTATTCACAATTGTTATTAACAATCCGCATAAAAATTTATACATTTCACGTTCAAATAATTAGCATGAAGGAACAGGATTTATTTTATTTATTGGCATTACAAAGAATAGAAGGCGTGGGCGACATTATGGCCAAAAAACTGCTCACGCATTGTGGTTCGGCTGAAGCAGTCTTTACTACAAAGACTTCAGCGCTAGCGGCTATCGACGGAATTGGTAGTGTGCTGCTGAAAAATTTAAGAGATAAATCCGTTTTCGAAAAAGCAACTCAAGAACTGGAGTTTATAAAATCGAATGAAATCAATGCAGTTTATTTTCTGGACGAAGATTATCCGGAACGGTTAAAACAGTGTATTGATGGTCCACTTTTATTATTCACCTCCGGAAATATCAATTTAAAAAACAGACGAATCATCAGCATTGTAGGAACGCGCCAAATTACTTCATACGGAACGGAATTTTGCCGAAAACTGATCGAAGATTTAGCACCGCTTGATCCTATAATCGTGAGTGGTTTTGCTTATGGCGTTGATATTGTTGCGCACCAACTAGCAATGGAACATAATTTACAGACGATAGGAGTGGTGGCGCACGGTTTAAACCAAATTTACCCGAAAACCCATAAAAAATATGTGTCAAAAGTCGAACAGAACGGTGGTTTTATGACTGAGTTTTGGAGTTCATCCAATCCGGATAAGGAAAATTTTGTAAAAAGAAATCGAATCGTTGCGGGAATGTCTGAAGCAACTATCGTCATTGAATCAGCCGATAGAGGCGGATCGTTAATTACGGCAAACATAGCCAATGATTACAACCGTGATGTTTTTGCAGTTCCAGGTCGCGTTACCGATAAATACAGTCAAGGTTGCAATAACCTGATAAAAACCCAGAAAGCAAATGTATTGACCGGTGCCGCTGATTTGATATATATTTTGAATTGGGATATTCAAAAGGAATCTAAACCCGTACAGAAACAATTGTTTGTAAGCCTAGATGATGACGAGCAAAAAGTATACGATTACCTCCTTAAAACGGGAAAAGAACTGATGGATATTATTGCTTTGCGCTGTGACTTTCCTATTTACAAAATCTCAGGAATGCTGTTAAATATGGAGCTAAAAGGCGTTATAAGACCATTACCCGGCAAATTATTCGAAGCAATATAAACCTTTCAATCGAGATTTTTTTATTAAAAACAGCGCATTAAAAACAGCGCTAATTTTTTTAAAGGTTATTGTAGAAGTATGTCCATAGAAATCATGCGTGTGTTTTTCTAGGAGCAGCACATTTTTTGTATGGCACACGAGCTGTCCCGCTGTACGATACAATCTCTTATGCCAAATCCTGGCACAAGAGGATTTTCACTACCATCTGGGCTAGGTGAGAAAGTTTTGTTTTCATAACAAAAAAAACAGGAACAACGTTTTGTGTACTGCTGTTTGAATAGTTCGTTTTGCAAGCGCTGCGTTTTGTTTAGACCTAATAGGTTTTAAAAACCTGTTAGGTCTAAGTCTTTATACAATTCTATGAAATAAGTTTCTGCATTACTGTATTTTTATCAAGGTATTGGAATGAGTACGAAGTAAGGACATTCGCTCAGCAGCCGTCAGTTTTTAAGAACGTTTTTTTTAAAGAACACTTCGAGCCGTTGGGGACATTTGTGCAGCTTTTCAAAGTAACATTTCGGGGAGCAGGCTGAATAGCCTCAGTATTTATTTTAGACCTAACAGGTTTTAAAAACCTGTTAGGTCTATGTCCTTATCCAATTCTAGGAAATAACTTTCTGCATTACTGTATTTTTATCAAGGTTTTGGAATGGTGCGAAGTAAGTGAAATTCGCACAGCAGCCCACAGTTTTTTTTAAAGAAAACTTGGAGCAGCTAGGTTTATTTAAGCATAAAAAAAATGCGCAAATTCATAGACACTTGCGCAGCTTTTCATAGTAACACTTCGGTGAGCGGGGACATCCACACAGCACCTAATTTTAATAACATTTTGCTCGAAAAAGGAAGACTTTGGGTAACGAAGAAACTATAAAACATGAAACAGTAGCAAAAACGTTTTCGCTACTGTTTCATGTTTTAATTTTGTCTAATGATCTGTATCGTTTTTTTAGAACGGGACATAATTATAAATTTAATAATTTTATATCATTGTGGTTTAGTTACGATATTACCATCAAGAATAACAGCGGTTTGTGCTAAGGCGCGACCAGTTAATGTTGCTCCCGTAGCAAGTGTAACCCCTGTCTGGGACAATATTACACCTTTAAATTGTGCGGTTGTACCGATATTCACAGTGCCTGCAACCTGCCAGAAAATATTTTTGGCTAGTGCTCCTCCACTTAGCGTAATTTTTACTCCTGGGCTTACCGTAAGATTTCCTGCTATCTGGAATATCCAAACATCCGTTGCGCTTCCTGAAATTATCAAGTTTGTAGGCGCAGTAACCGTATTTGTCCATTTATAAAGACCCTCTGTAAGTGTTTTTCCGCCAATATTTCCAGTACCAAGTTCAGAGAAATCAGGTGAAGGGCGCCCTGCTGCATCATTATAAGCAGTTATCATATTACTTACTGCCGTTGTAAGGTTTGACGATGTTGGGCTTACCATATCTGCGGCAAATATTTTTCCTGTTACCTGTGCAGAAGTTGCGTATCCAGTGGCATTTGTTATAGAAAGCCCTGTGATATAAGAGGTAGCTGCGGGACTTAATCCTAAATCACCTGTAATAGCGGAAGTAGGGTTATTGTTGATGGCGGTTTTTGCAAGGATAACATAATTACCCGCTGCTCCTAAGTCAACAGCCGAAAGACCTTGTGAATTAATTCCTGTTGTAAAGTTCCATGTGGTATTAACGGCAAGCGAAATACCTGCAGCACTTTTAGCACCTGAAGTTATAGTAGCTGAATACATCATACCCGCAGTAAAAGCAACTGAGGGTGTAAATATGGCTGTAGTTCCCGAATAGCCAACAGTACCCAAAACCGTTTTAGTGCCTTGCTTTAAGGAAAAAGTAGTAGTATTAATTGTTGAAGGGTCCATAGTCTCACTAAATGTAATTGATATTACTTTATTGAGTGCTACATTAGTTGCATTGCTATCTGGACTTTTTGCTGTAATTGTTGGAATGGGCTGAGATGTCGGTGTAAGAGAGTCATTGTTTTCACATCCTACAACTAGCACAACTGCTGCCATCATAACTGGTGAAAACATTTTTTTTATTTTAATAATTTTGTTTTTTAATTTAATCATTTTGCGTCTTATTAATTTTCGCTACTGGCGGACAGTTGTGAATAATTTTCACTTAGCAAAGATGAACACCTCTAATCTATACAAGTTACATAATATTATGAGGGAGTTGTATAATTCACACTTTTTTTAGAGGTTGCACCCAAAGTAAAAGAGGTATATTAAGTGAATGAGTTTCTTTTTCTACCCTTTATTTCTTTCAAATTTAAGTTTTTCATTAACCCGCTGTACGTTACAATCTCTTATGCCAAATCCCGACGCAAGAGGATTTTCACTACCATTGGGGCTAGGTGAGAACGTTTTGTTTTTAGTAAAAAAACAGGAGTATCGTTTTGTAATGCTTCTGGTTGAATTATCCGTTTTGCAAGCGATACGCTTTTTTTTAGACCTAACAGGTTTTTAAAACCTGTTAGATCTAAGTCGTTATACAATTCTAGTAAATTACTCCAGCTGCTCGAAGTATTCTAAAAAAACGTTCTTAAAAACTACGGGTTGCTGCGCGAACGTCTGTGACTTCGCGACATTTTATATTGTATTGCACCGCAGATTCGCTGATTAAAAAATACTATAATCTGCGAATCCGCGGTTATTTTAGAAAGGTAATTATATTTCAAATCCTAGTTTTTCGCGCACTCTTCCCAACACTCCATTGGCAATAGCCGAAGCTTTTCCAGCACCTATTTTCAATAAGCCATCCACTTCAGGAAGGTTGTTCATGTAATACTTGTATTTTTCT
>JAYTBZ010000189.1:0-8323 GCA_043736705.1 Flavobacterium sp.
GTATTGAAATGTTATAAAGAAAGGCAGAGGGATTAGACCCGATGAAGCCTTAGCAACCCTTCGATTTATCGAAGAAGGTGCTGCATTCTACCACGCTCAACGTGGAAAGATAACACTAAGAATTTGTCTAGTTACTACCTAGCTTTCTTTCTAATATTTCCAAACACAAGTCAAAAATCATAAAAGATTTGAAATTGGAAAATAAAACAACAACAATTACCATTCAAAATTTCACCACTGGAAGCGGTGCTTTTTATGCTACCTTAAATCTAAATTTTCAGGTTTTTGGTTTGGCATTGCATACCGCTCCCATCGTTTTGGTCAATCATGCATTAACAGGCAATTCGCAAGTAACAGGCGAATTTGGATGGTGGAATGATCTAGTTGGTAACTGCAAAACAATTGATACAGCAAAATATACCATACTCGCATTTGATGTTCCCGGAAATGGTTTTGATGGTTGTAGTATTGAAAATTATCTAGATTTTACGGCAAGAGACGTAGCTAGAATTTTTGTTTACGGAATTCAGGTATTAAATATCCAGCAATTGCATACCATTATTGGCGGTTCAGTTGGTGGCGGAATTGCATGGGAAATGGCAGTTTTGCAACCAAAAATCACCCAACATTTAATTCCGATAGCAACGGATTGGAAAGCTACTGATTGGTTGATTGCCAATTGCTTTTTGCAAGATCAAATTTTAAACAATTCCTCAAAACCTATTGCGGATGCTCGTATTCACGCCATGTTGAGTTACCGAACTCCAGAGTCATTTGCAGCAAAATTCGAGCGGACTATAAATGACGAATTGGCTATTTTCAATGTTGAAAGTTGGTTAGTTCACCATGGCTCAAAACTGCAAAAGCGATTTCAGCTTTCTTCTTATAAACTGATGAATCAGCTATTAAAAACGATTGATATCACCAGAAATTCGGATTCATTCGAAGCACTAACTGCTGCAATCGAAGCGGATATTCATATTATAGCAATCGATTCGGATTTGTTTTTTACACCAAGTGAAAACAGAGCGACTTACCAGGAATTAAAAAAATATAAAAACAATGTCAGCTATCAGGAAATTGTTTCCATTCACGGCCATGACGCTTTTTTGATAGAATACAAACAATTACACAATTTGCTTAAAGGAATTTTTTAAGCCAAAAAGAAAACACAATGAAAATATTAAAATTTGGCGGTAAATCGTTGTCCAATGGTGACGGAATTAATAAGGTGATTGCCATTATTACAGATAAAGTAAATCAAGGCGAAGCCATTGCCGTTGTGGTTTCGGCACGGGGGAATGCTACAGATGAACTAGAAGAAATTTTGCACATAGCTTCTAATAACGGGAATTATAAACCACTATTTGAAAACTTCAAAAACTACCAACAGGACGTTTACCATGACGTTGATTTATCTGAGGAATTAAATATTTTAGAGAAACTATTTGAAGGCGTTAGCCTCATAGGTGATTACAGCAATAAAATTAAAGATCAAGTTTTATCAAAAGGAGAACTACTTTCGGCTAAATTACTGACGGCTATTCTGGTTGAAAAAGGCATACCAGCACATTTTTGTGATACGCGAGATTTAATAAAAACAGATTCAAAATTTGGTGATGCACAACCATTAGAACAAATTTCAAAGAAAAATGTCATCCATTATTTCAAACAAAATAATGGAACAACGGTCAATATAATTACTGGATTTATTGGGTCTAATAACAATAATGATGCAACGACTCTTGGTCGAAATGGAAGCAATTATACGGCTTCATTGATTGCCAATTATCTCAATGCCGCAGAATTACAAAATTATACACATGTGGATGGGATTTACACGGCTAATCCAGATTTGGTTGTCGATGCCAAGAAAATTGACCATCTTTCGTTTAACGAAGCTAATGAAATTGCGAATTTTGGTGCGACTATTCTACATGCTAAAACGATCATTCCGCTTTTAGAAAAAAATATTCCACTCCGTATTTTAAATACGTTCAACCATGAAAATAAAGGAACATTAATTACTTCAAATTCAAATAAGGAAGGTATCAAGACACTTTCAGTATTAGAAAATGTGGCTTTGGTAAATCTCGAAGGTAGAGGATTACTGGGAAAAACGGGTGTCGATGCCCGAATATTTAAAGTCATGGGCGATAATAATATTAGTGTCAGTATTATTTCTCAAGGTTCGTCAGAGCGTGGCATAGGATTAGTCGTTGCCGCTAATCAAGCTACAAAAGCCATGATTGAATTAGAAAAAGAATTCGAAAATGATTTCTATTCAAAAGATGTAAATAAAATCACAGTTACAGATGATGTTTCGGTGATTTCTATTATTGGCCAAGATTTAAGTACGTTTCACAAGCCTTACACAGCGTTGATTAAAAATAAAATAGTTCCAATACTTTTCAACAACACCGTTACGGGCAAGAATGTGAGTTTAGTGGTAAAAAAATCGCAACTGCACAAAGCGCTAAACGTGATTCATGGTGAAATTTTTGGCGTAGCGAAGAAAATCAATATTGCTATTTTCGGACACGGATTAGTAGGCGGAACGTTGATTAACCAAATTTTAGAATCGGCAGTAGCCATAGAAAAACGAAAAGACATTCGACTGAATATTTTTGCAATAGCCAATTCCAGTAACGTGCTTTTGAATAAAAATGGGGTTACGCCAAACTGGAAAAATGAAATTCAAACCAACGGATTTTCTTATTCTATCGATGATGTGATTGCTTATGCCAATGAGCATCATTTAGAGAATTTAATTGCTATTGACAATACGGCAAGTGCGGATTTTGTTGAAAATTACGTCAAATTAGCCGAAAATAGTTTTGATTTAATTTCGTCAAACAAAGTGGCCAATACGTTGAGTTATAGTTTTTATAAAAAATTGCGAAAAGTACTAGCGGAGAATCAAAAGACTTATCTTTATGAAACTAATGTTGGGGCAGGATTGCCGTTGATTGATACCATTAAATTGTTGCACCTTTCTGGTGAAAATATCACGAAGATTAAAGGGGTTTTCTCTGGGACATTAAGTTATTTATTCAATAATTTTTCTTTAAAAGAGGCTTCTTTTAGCGAAATATTGAAAGAAGCGATTGATAACGGCTACACAGAACCGGATCCGCGTGAGGATTTATGTGGAAATGATGTGGGGCGAAAATTATTGATATTAGCTAGAGAATTAGATTTGCAAAATGAGTTTGAAGAAATTGCTATTCAAAATCTAATTCCGGAGCATTTACGGGAAGGAGAGGTTTCTGATTTTTTAAATAAATTGACGGAGTTTGATCCCATTTATGCAAAAATAAAAGCCAATCAAAAACCCAATCACGTGTTGCGTTACATAGGCGAATTATCAGGTGATTTGCAAAACGACAAAGGAAATCTAGAAGTAAAATTAGTTTCAGTTCCATCAGACACGGCGCTGGGCGGATTGAAAGGTTCAGATTCTTTTTTTGAAATTTATACCGAATCGTACGGAGATCGACCAATTGTAATTCAAGGCGCAGGAGCAGGCTCAGCAGTAACGGCAAGAGGTGTTTTTGGCGATATTTTGAGATTGTCGGATAAAGGTTAAGGATTTAAGATTGCAGATTTTTGAATTTAGATTTCAGATATAAAAAACAAGTATCCTTGTTTTGAGATAGCAAATCCGTTTCATCTGCGTCCAATAAACATAATTAATAAAAAAAAGGGACTGCCTCCAGTCTTTGCTCCCTTTTCGCCACGGCGAAAGGGTTGGGGAGGGGAAAAATGAAAATAACATTAAATAGAGTAAACGATAACTTTCACTTCGAATTAAGAAATGAAAGAGGACATGTTGTAAATGTAGATAGTCGTCCAGAATTTGGCGGCGATGATCAAGGACCAAGTCCGATGGAATTAGTATTGATGGGTGTTGCGGGTTGCAGTGCGATTGATATGATTTCGATTTTGAAAAAACAGCGTCAGGAAATCACTTCTTTCAAAGCTGAGGTTGAAGGCGAACGGGTTCAGGTTGGAGAAGCAAAACCATTTAAAAATATTCATGTCGTATTTTACTTGGAAGGTGATATCAAAGAGGGTAAGGCGGCAAAAGCAGCACAATTGTCTTTTGAAAAATATTGCTCGGTTTCTAAAACATTGGAACCCACCGCAACAATACATTACAAAGTAGTTTTGAATAATAAACCATTGTAGTTTAAACAAAGTGATTGGATTTAATGTTCCAACAACTTTAAAACTTAAACTTTAAACGAAAAAGAAAATGAACGATCAAGAATTTGGTTTCGAAACCCAAGCCATACGCAATCAGTTAGAAAGAACACAATATTTAGAACATTCGGTGCCCTTGTACCTCACGTCCAGTTTTGTATTTGAAGATGCCGAAGACATGCGCGCTTCATTTGCAGAGGAAAAAGACAGAAATATTTACAGCCGCTACAGCAATCCAAACAACAATGAATTTGTGGATAAAGTGTGTGCTATGGAAGGTGCTGCAGCTGGTTTTGCCTTTGCATCAGGTATGGCAGCGGTGTATTCCACTTTGGCTGCTTTATTAAATTCTGGAGATCACATTGTTTCTTCGAGCAGTGTTTTTGGTGCAACTCATTCGTTGTTCATTAATTATTTTCCAAAATGGAACATTCAAACCTCCTATTTTGATATCAATCAACCCGAGACTATTGAAGGTTTGATTACACCGAATACAAAAATTCTTTTTGCAGAGTCGCCAACTAATCCAGCTGTTGATATTATTGATTTGGAATTGCTAGGAAATATTGCCAAAAAACACAATTTAATTTTAATTATTGACAACTGTTTTGCAACGCCATACTTGCAACAACCTATAAAATGGGGTGCGCATTTAGTAGTACATTCGGCTACGAAATTAATGGATGGTCAAGGAAGAGTATTGGGCGGGATCACTGTGGGAGATGCCGAATTGATTCAAAAAATCTACTTATTTTCGAGATTGACAGGTCCAGCTTTGTCACCTTTTAATGCATGGGTATTGTCTAAAAGTTTAGAAACTTTAGCGATTCGCTTGGATCGTCATTGCGAAAACGCTTTGAAAGTAGCCGAGTTTTTAGAGCAACATCCCAAGGTAAGTTTGGTAAAATATCCCTTCTTGAAATCGCATCCGCAATACGAAATTGCCCAAAAGCAAATGAAATTAGGCGGTAATATTGTGGCTTTTGAAATTAAAGGCGGGTTAGAAGCAGGAAGAACTTTTCTAGATAAAATTAAATTATGTTCGCTTTCGCCAAATTTGGGAGATACCAGAACCATCGTGACGCATCCAGCTTCAACTACCCACAGTAAATTATCTGTCGAAGAACGTTTGGCAGTTAGCATTACCGATGGACTGGTGCGCGTTTCTGTAGGTTTAGAAACCGTAAAAGATGTTATCGCTGATTTGGAGCAGGCACTTTCGTAAGATTTTAGATTTGGGATTGACGATTTTAGATTGTAGATTTGGTGTTGTACTATAAAATGTAAATTTGGATAATACCAAATTGAACTTTTAAAATCTTAAATCTGCCATTTAAACGCTACAATTTCAAATCAAAATGCTCTCTAAAAAAACAAAATACGGAATAAAAGCGTTGACTTTTTTGGCACGACAAAAAGATCAAACTCCAGTGGCGATTGCTGATATTGCCAAAAGTGAAAATATATCGCTTAAATTTTTAGAAAGTATTTTATTGTTGTTGCGTCATTCCGGATTTTTGGGTGCCAAAAAAGGGAAAGGTGGTGGATACTACTTAATTAAAGAGCCAAAAGAGATTAACATGGCTCATGTTTATCGCATTCTTGAAGGTCCAATTGCATTACTGCCTTGTGCCAGCCACAATTTTTACGAGCCTTGTATGGATTGTACTGATGAGGCCACTTGCGCAGTTCGAAAATTAATGACTGAAGTGCGAGACAATACACTTATGATATTGGAAAACAATACGCTTGCTGATATCGCTTTTTAGTTAATTTATCATAGAATAAATTTTGTAGTTACTTTTAATTCTTTACTTTTGCACAATAATCTACTATTCCTATAGGGTAATAGTTTTAAATAAAAAATCAGAAGAAAATTGAAAAAATATGAGCAAGGAATTGAAAGAAATTAATATCAATGAAAAATTGGAAACGACTTTTAAAGAACGCTTATGGGTTGTGATTCCGGTAGTTTTATTAGTGGGATTACTTTCAACACTGGTTTACAACCATCATGCTGAATTTTCCTGGAATGGTTTTGTAGCTGGATTTGATTCAGAATTTTTTATATTTTTTGCAATAGGGATTTTTGCGCAATTAGTAGATGGAACATTGGGAATGGGCTATGGCGCGACATCAACTTCTTTTTTATTGGCTTATGGCGTACCTCCGGTGGTAAGTAGTACAGGAGTTCATGTTGCCGAAATGTTTACTACCGGAGTTTCTGCTATATCGCATCATAAATTTGGAAATATAAATAAAAAATTAGTCCGACACTTGTTGATACCAGGTGTTTTAGGTTCCATCACAGGAGCATATTTGTTGTCTGATGTTATTGATGGTGATTTAATTAAGCCATTTATTGCTGTTTATATGATTGTGTTGGGTTTTATTATTATTAGAAAAGCAATGCAAAAAAATATCATCAAAAAGAAAACGAAGCACTTAGGCATATTAGCCACTTTTGGTGGATTCATGGATGCTGTGGGCGGTGGCGGTTGGGGTCCTATTGTGACTTCTACCTTATTAGGTCGCGGTAGAAATCCCAGATATACAATCGGTTCTGTAAATGCAGCTGAGTTTGCAGTAGCTTTTGCAAGTGGTGTAACGTTTATGCTTTTTGGAGGAATCCAAGGATGGCAAGTGATTATAGGATTGATTTTAGGAGGCGTGATAGCAGCACCGATAGCAGCTTTACTAGTCAATAGAATTAAAAGAAAACCGATGATGATTTTAGTCGGAATTTTAATAATCATTTTGAGTGTACGAACATTATCTAAACTATTATAATGAGTATAGCAATTACAACGGCTTTATTACAAAAAACCGCAACTTTTTCTTTAGAAGAAACATTGTCTTTTTTAGCAGTAGCGTATAAAGATAAAGTGATATTTTCAACATCATTTGGCCAGGAAGATCAAGTTTTAACAGATTTAATTGCTGCGGATCATTTGCCAATCTCAATATTTACCTTGGACACTGGCAGATTATTTCAAGAGACTTATGATGTTTTTCATAAAACAGTCACTAAGTACAATTTAAACATCAAAACCTACTTTCCAGAAACAGCAGCAGTTGAGGAATTAATAAATAGTAAAGGACCAAATAGCTTTTATGAATCTGTCGGAAATAGAAAAGAATGCTGCTTCATTCGGAAAGTTACCCCTTTGACTAAAGCATTACAAGGAAATGCAATTTGGATTACTGGTTTAAGAGCGGAGCAATCCGATAATAGAAATGATTTAGACCTTTTTGAATACGATGAAAAGTTTGATATTATAAAATTCAATCCATTATTAAGGTGGACTTTAAGAGAGGTAGAGGATTATTTAGAAAAAAACAATGTACCTCAAAACGTATTGCATAAGAAAGGGTTTATAAGTATCGGTTGCGCGCCTTGTACTAGAGCTATCACATCTTATGAAGATATTCGCGCGGGTCGCTGGTGGTGGGAATCCAGCCATAAAGAATGTGGGTTGCACCAGAAGTAATTTTAAATTATGAATTATAAATTATAAATGTTTGTTGGAATCTTTAAATTTTTCAATCATTTAAATCTTTAAATTAAAAAAATGAGTAACCTGTTAAAAACAAACGCTTTAGAAAGCGAAGCGATATATATATTTAGAGAAGTAATTGCTCAATTTGACAAGCCCGTTTTACTTTTCTCTGGTGGAAAGGATTCGATCACATTAGTGAGGTTGGCTCAAAAAGCATTTTTTCCAGCTAAAATTCCTTTTCCATTATTGCACGTAGACACAGGACATAATTTTCCGGAAACCATTGAGTTCAGAGATAAATTGGTAGCTGAACTAGGATTAGAACTAATTGTACGAAATGTACAAGACGCCATTGATCAAGGAAAAGTGGTTGAAGAAACCGGAAAATATTCCAGCAGAAACAGCTTGCAAACCACAACACTTTTAGATGCTATTGAGGAGTTTAAATTTGATGCTTGTATAGGTGGAGCACGTCGTGACGAGGAAAAAGCCAGAGCCAAAGAGCGAATTTTTTCGGTGCGTGATGATTTTGGTCAATGGGACGAAAAAAATCAGCGTCCTGAATTATTCGATTTGTTGAACGGAAAAATAGAGAACGGTCAAAACGTTCGTGTTTT